>JAEWMK010000191.1 GCA_023457235.1 Bacillota bacterium | reverse complement strand
ACGTCAATCTTGGAATCTCTATTATCAGTGAAGTATTTGCAACAACCATGCTTAAAATGTCGGAAGGTTTTACAATCTTATTCCCCTCTCTTGGAGTTATTATTGGTTATGGAATTTCATTTTATTGCTTATCACTATGTCTCAAAACACTACCATTAAGTTTAGCCTATGCCATTTGGTCAGGGATAGGGACAGCGTTAACCACTTTAATTGGAGTATTAATATGGCGAGATCTTTTCAACACACTCACATTTTCTGGAATTGCACTAATTATCGGTGGAGTGGTTTTGTTAAATTTATCCAATCATCCAGAAACAGCAAAAAGAACGTCAAACTAAGAGTTCTTTTGCTGTTTTTCTATTTTATAGCAATCTTCTCGAAGACTATAGATGTCTAACTACTTACCATATTAGCTATCGAGCAATCTGGATGATCTGTGATTGCCTTGATATTTTTTCGAAAGCGTTCGTACCTGAAGTAGCAATAGTCAAGAAAGTCGTCTCCATTATAATGTCTAATCAATGCCCAAACTGTCCAAAGCAAATCCTGCGCAATCATAAAGCATTTTATTTTAAGTTCTTCTTCAATCGTCGGTAATTGGCCATAATAGTCTAGCACGAAATATTGAATTGATTCTTCCGTTAGTTTGGATTCAAGAATATACGCAGCTACATCCCAGCTAGGATCATTCATTCCGGAATATTCCCAATCTATAAGATAAGCTCTACCATTGCCTTTGATAATAAAGTTTTCGGGTACCGTGTCATTATGACATGGGAGAGAAAATGTATGTTTGATATTTTTGCCCATAAAATCTTGTAATTTTTCCTTCAAGGTTGCATAGTCAAAGAAAAAATCACCGTTAAGTTCCCTAACAATTTGTTCATACTTATTCAATTCTGTTTGCCAATCAAAGGAATTAGGAAAATGCTTTGGGCTAGAGTGTATTTTTTTCATCAGACTTGAAACTACTCTCAAGTTTGCGGGACAGGATGGGTCGGCAAGAGCAACGTTTTGGCTGTCTTTAATGTATACACTAATTTTAATCCCGCTAAACTCATCAAAATAAACACACTCGGAATTCAGACCGAGCTCCGAAGCAATATTATTATTGACCTTTTCAATATTCCGATCAATCATTTGGTTGGTCATTCCACCTGGTAGTCGAATAACATACTCTTCTCCATTAATGTTCATTATATAGTTATAATTGGTAAGTCCGCCAGCAAAACGGGATTTATCGAATATAATCGTATCATCATTGAAAATGAGCTGTAGTTTTTCTTGTATTATCTCTTCAATTTTCATAAAAAATTCCACCAATGCACATTAATATATAAAAAACAGATTACTAGATACGGACTGGTTCAAATGTACGATATGTCTATCCAGAATACTTAATTTTCAAATTATTATAGCATTAATAATACCGAGGAACAATGCATTCCCTCCTATTTACTATGTCTAATTAATAGATTACAAAAGTACTACAACTATATGGTAAATCTTCAATAATTTGATTAATGAATGTGATATCATACACTTGCTACATCACCAAAATACACACTAAAGCTATTCTAAACTATACCAAAAAGCTATTTGTAAAAAGAATGGAGGTAAGAACAATAGAAAACAAATTCATACTCAAAACCAAGGTTTATTTTAACAATCAATCCCTACAGTCTTTGAAACAAATTACCGGAACCCGTGCATTCATTGTTTCAGATTCTATCATGAATAATTTCGGATACCTGCAAGAGGTAATAGGATACCTAGATGAAGCAGGGATAGCTTCAGTCGTTTTTTCAGGTGTACGTCCTGATCCGGATGTGTCGGTAATTGCAGACGGACTGAAGCTTTACAGAGAGTGTGAGGCAGACGTCCTAGTAGCGTTGGGGGGGGGTTCGGCCATCGATACCGCCAAAGGAATTCTTTATTTTGAGTGGAAGCTGGGAAGCGTAGAGAGTACAGAAATAAAAAAACCGCTCTTTATTGCAATTCCTTCCACAAGTGGGACTGGCTCTGAAGTAACAGACTTTTCCGTCATTACCTCCGAGCATGAAAAGGTATGTATCATCGATGAGTTTATCGCTCCAGACATCGCCATACTAGACTCTACCTGTATTCAACATCTTCCTGGGCGCGTTGTGGTCGATACGGGAATAGATGTTTTGGTACATGCCACCGAGGCCTATCTTTCCACAAAAGCAACCGACTTTACTGATGCTCTGGCAGAAAAAGCCATCAAATTGATATTTGAAAATCTAGAGACGCTCTACAAGGATATAAAGAATACTCCAGCGAGGGACCGTGTACTCAATGCTTCATGTTTAGCAGGAATGGCCTTTTCAAATGCAGGTCTAGGCATCAATCATAGTCTTGCACATGCCTTAGGAGGAACTTTTCACATTTCTCACGGTCGTTCTAATGCGCTTTTCTTTGATGCGGTGATTGAATACAATGCTGAATTAAGCGGGAGTGTAAACAGCTATGCTGCCGAGCGATACGCAAAGCTGGCAACAGTTCTGCAACTTCCGTCCAGGACACGTCGGGAAGGTGCCGTTAATTTTATGTTGGCAATAAAGAAACTGAAAAGAGAACTAAAAGTCGAAGGTAATATAAGGGCCCTTGGAGTTAGTCAGACTGAGTTTGATAACGCACTCGGACACATGGCTGAAACAGCGTTGCTCGATCGTTGTACTCCAACAAATCCTAGACAGCCTTCAAAGGAAGATTTGATTCAGATTTTCAAAAAATGCTATTGATAATTAAACTACAATTCCCCACCAAAATGAAAACCATTGGCGGGGAACTCTTAACCATTAACTTTTTTCAAATAAGTTGGATTATTCTGATTAGTAAGGGCGTATTTTCTATATGTTTGTGGGGTAATATTCATTTTTGCGCAGAATACCCTATTAAAATAAGACGGATCCGAGAAGCCACATTCATATGAAATCCGGTAAGCTGGATATTCGGTTGTTTCCAACAATCTGCAGGCATATTGAATTCTTAGCTGAATGATATAATCAGTAAATGCGACACCTATTTCCTTTTTAAAAACATGGCTAAAGTATTTAGGATTCACAAAAACCTTGGATGCAACCATTTCTAATGTTAATTTTTCCTTGAAATTCCCTTTGATATATTTTATTGCCTCTTCGATAAAGTGATTTCGGTTATTCTTAGTTTCCACAAGTTTTGCCTTTGGCTTATCCTTAGGTAAGTCATGGTCGTTCGATGCCGATTTCAACATATTGTTGAATTTGTCTTTGAGGTCAATAGGTTTTATGGGTTTTAACAAATATTCAAATACATGAAGGCTAATGGCTTTTTGCGCATAAGAAAAGTCTGAATAGGCTGTCAAAATGGAAATGCATGAATGTGGTAAAAATTCCCTGATTTCCTGAATAGCGGTCAGACCATCTATTTCAGGAATCATTAAATCCATTAATATAATATTGGGTTGATACTGCTTTGCAAGCTTGATGGCTTCAACTCCATTTCCGCAAGTTAGTAGCATATCCTCCGGATGGAGCTGATCACGTACAGTTAATGTAAGGAACTCGCGTTCAAGTATTTCATCTTCCACAATCAATACAACATTCATCGTTAGCACCTCACTTTAGGTTGGTTTGGAATTTTAATGGTCACCGTACTTCCGCTATAATCAGATTTTATAATTTCTAATCCATAACCTTCTCCATAATATCGTTTTAAACGTTTGTCCGTACTCCGAAACCCAATTCCCGATTTATTTTCAGACTGTTGTATTTTATCTAGGACATCCTTTGGAAAACCATTCCCATTATCCATAATCGAAATAATGACTGCCTCCTTAGACCCTTCTGCGAAAATACTAATTTTTCCACCGTCACGCTTAGGAGTGATACCATGGATGAGAGCGTTTTCTACAATGGGTTGGAGAACCATGTTCGGAATTCTGTAAAGCCTAATTTCCTCGGGGACATCAATGGTATATTCCAAACGGCTTTTAAAGCGTACCTTCTGTATATACAAATATTTTTCAATGTTATCTATTTCGGATGCAATTGTGTGAAGCTGGTCATCATGTTTTAAATTGTATCGCAGCAAATCGGAAAGACAGTAGATAAGTTCCTCTGTTTTATGCGAATGCTCAAAATACGCAATTCGAGCAATACAATTCAAGGTATTGAACAAAAAATGCGGATTAATAACGAGAGACATATTTTTTGCTTCCAGATCAATAATCTTTTTCTCTAGCATTTCCTTTTCAATCGACAACCGTACAACGTCTGAATTAGAATTACCAACTCCTTCGGATAAGTCAATAGAAATATTCTTGGCAATGTGGTTACATAGTTGTTCATGTATTATTATTTTATTCTGGTCTACAGTTTTTAGTGAGGCAATGGATTTAGCAACAAATTCCAATTCCATGTTGTTATCATTTTTGAGGGAGCTGGTATTTATCATATATTTTTGATATTCGTTTTCCTTTGTATATACCTGCATTCCAGCTACATATCCCAAAATCTCATCGTTAACCTTAATTGGTAATAGGATGTTTTCAAGTCCATACCGACAAATAAAGTTGCCCTCTTCGTTTTTGTTTAAGCGGTTTTTATAATCCGTACATACTTGGCTTTGTCCTTTTTGACATATATGTATGCAAAAATCAGGGGATGGGATCAACTCATGCAAAATATCACCGCTTGTATCTATTAAAAACAAGGAAATATCCGACAACGATAAAATACTACTAAAGCGGGCATATATACTGGAAGCTATTAATGTTGTTAGGGGATTATCTGTTTTCTTCATCTAAATAGCTCACCTTTCTGCATTACCACTTTTAAATAACTAATGGAGAACATCTATAGCAGGACTTTCTAAAAATGTAAGATTTTATAATTAAGATGGACTTTTCTAAATATTTAAATCAATTTTATATATACAAGTAATTTATCTCCGTGATAATAGTCACGATTTTATAAAAAAAATACTATTTTCTTATTTTACAGTAAGTTTGAAAGTTGTTGAAAATTACTTATAAAAAAACCTCTCCTTTACACTTAAGAAGAGGCTTTTTAATGCTATTTTAAAAAAATAAATCTAAGATATAATAGGAAATCCCAGCTAATAGTGCAGATATTGGAAGGGTAATAATCCAAGTCATAATCATACGTTGGGCAGTACCCCATTTTACACCTTTGACACGATGGGCAGATCCAACACCTAAAATAGATGATGAAATAACATGTGTCGTACTTACTGGCAAGTGAATAAAAGTAGCTCCAAAGATAACAGCGGCACCAGTCAAGTCGGCAGCAACCCCGTTTACAGGTCGGATTTTCATAATTTTGCCGCCAACTGTTTTAATAATACGCCATCCACCTACAGAAGTACCAAGCCCCATTGCAAGAGCACAGGAAAATTGTACCCAAAAAGGAATGTCAGTTGTTGTAACATAATTATTTGCAATCAGGGCCATTGTAATGATACCCATCGCCTTTTGTGCATCATTTGTTCCATGTGTATAAGATTGTAGTGCAGCTGTTAAAATTTGTACAAAACGGAAGTTACGGTTTGTTTTCGTTAAATTATTATTTTTAAATATGATTTTAAAGATACTGTATACGATATAACCAACAACAAAAGCAAGGATTGGTGAGAAAATAAGTGCTTGAACTATTTTAAGAAAACCGGTATAATTCAGGGCTCCAAATCCAGAAGCTGCAATCGCAGCACCAGCAATTGAACCGATAATCGCATGTGATGAACTTGAGGGTATTCCATAATACCACGTAATTAAGTTCCACGAAATTGCTGCAATAAGAGCGGCCAAAATAACGACGGTCCCATTGTGTAATGTAAACGGGTCTACGATATCCTTCGTGATAGTTTTCGCAACACCTGTAAATGTCAGCGCCCCAACAAAGTTCATCGTTGCAGCTAAAATGATTGCATGCCTTGGTTTTAATGCCTTAGTTGAAACGGCTGTAGCAATTGCATTGGCCGTATCATGAAACCCATTAATAAAGTCAAACGTTAAGGCACCAATGACAATTAAAATTGTTAAAATCAAAACTCCATCCATATTTTATGGCTCCTTACGCATTTTTCATTATTATGCTCTCAAGAGTATTTGCAACTTCCTGGCAATCGTCAGCAATATCTTCCAAAGCTTCATAAATTTCTTTATATTGAATAATACGAATTGGATCTTTTTCAACTGCAAATAGATTTTTAATCGACTGACGTAATACCCCATCACATTTCGATTCATAATCTTTAATCTTTATGGCATGTTGTCTTATTTCGAGCAGCTTTTTGCTGGAAAGAAGCTCCACTGCTTTTTCTATTTCGATAGCGGCATTTCTAAGGGCATCCACAAATTTAAGCATATACTCATCCGCGTTTGTCATCGAGTACATTTCGAATAATGCAGCACAATGCTCAAAACCGTCTAGAACGTCATCTAGGCTGATTGCTAATGCAAGTATATCTTCACGTTCAATTGGAGTAATAAAAGCTTTGTTAAGTTCAACTATCACTTCATGAACAAAATCATCACCTTTATTCTCAAAATTTTTCATTGTATCAAAGAAAATCTTTAGGTCACTCGTATTATTAAGCTTATAGTCAGCAAAATAATTAGCACTTTCCTTTATATTAGTTGAGATTTTCATTAATAAATCCATGAATTTATCATTCTTTTTGAAAACCATTTTTTACCCTCCACTTTTGGTTTCTTTTTTCCCTCAAACGTAAATATTGTAAACGAAATTTGTCGAATATGAAAATAGATTAACATCAAACTTTACAAAATCTTTACAATCCAATTTATTTACAATCAAAAAAAATGGCATAATTCCTCTAAAAGGAATTATGCCCTATTTTACTCACTGATATTTATTTTGGATTGGACTATTAATTTTTTTAGACTTTCTTTAAAGTTAACATCTGCTTCTTTTTGACGCTTTTTCGGTCCTTTCGTTCTTCCACCTGCTTGCCGTATTTTCTTGGCTAGATGGCGTGAAAATAAGAGTTGATCAATATTTTCCGAAGAATAAATCCGCCCATTTTGATCAATCGGAAAGCCTTTTTTAGCTAAAACCATTGCCGCTAAACCATAATCCTGCGTTACTACAATATCTCCTTGTTGAACGCGATTGACTAAAACAAAATCGACCGCATCTGAGCCCTTGGAGACTGTTATCGTCTCCGCTCCATCTCGCTCCATATAATGGGAAGTATCGCAAATTAGAATTACCGGAAGACCGAATTGCTTTGCCACCTTGATCGTAATGTCGATTACCGGACAAGCGTCAGCATCAACTAAGATTGTCGACATTTATAGTTATCCTAAAAAGCGCACCATCGCATAAATTTGTCCGCTATGGTTAGCCTCATGGAAGGCTGTTAAGCTTGCTAATTCTCCATATGTTGTGTTTCCAAGTACCGGCTCAGGTAATTTCTCGTCAAAACGATCATTAGGAAGCTCTTTAATTCGATTTAATTGCTCTTTCAATTGCTCAACAAGGGTTGCAACAGATGGAACTTCTCCTTCCCAATCAGAAGGTTTTGATCCATACCCGAAAAGCTTGCCATATTCTTCAGGAAGTTGTCCAGCAGGTCCAAAAAGAAATTTCTCAGCAGCTACCAATACATGTCCAAGCTGCCAATGTACATTGTTATTAAAACCTTCTGGCAGAACATCAAAATTTGTCTCGGATACATTCTCAATATCTTTAAGAATAGTTCCTCTTGTAAGTTCAAATTGTCTTTTAATTAAATCACTCATATCTTTTGCCTCCCCAAACCTATTTTTTTATAACCTACTAGAAATTATATCCAATATTTATACATTAAGTAAAATATTTCATTCCCATAATAGGGTTATTTTAACAATTATTATTTTATATAAATTCTTATTTTATTATTTATACAAAGAAATTACTAGCCTTAATTTTATATTTCACATAATTCTCATCAATTTTTGAACACTTTTTGAAAAATGTAGACTTCAAATGGAATTTGTAAACTTAACAAATTAACATGTATAAAAACAGTGATTTATATCACATTTTTATTTTGAAAAATTAGGAAGACTTCAAAAGATATGTGAAAGGAGCATCTAAATAAGATGAAAAAGCTTTTTTTATTTTTAGTTTTTACTATTGCCACAGTGCTTACAGGATGTGAACCATTAAAGGTTTTGGATCCTAGAGGTCCACAGGCCGAGCGACAAGCCGATGATATTATGTTATCCATTTGGATTATGTTATTTATCGTTATTGCTGTTTTTGCGATATTAGTTTTCATGTTAATAAAATACCGAGCTTCAAAGTTAGATAAAGATTATATGCCGCCACACATTGAAGGCAGCCATCTTGTGGAGACACTTTGTGTTGGAATTCCGGTCCTTATCATTATCTTTCTATCTATCGTATCTGTTCGAAGCAATTATATTGTCGAAGCAACACCAAAAGGATATGAGGATACAAAACCATTAGTAGTCTATGCATCTTCTTCTAACTGGAAGTGGCATTTTAGTTACCCTGAAGAAGGAATAGAAACTGTAAACTATCTATATATTCCAACGAATCGCGCCCTTGAATTTAAACTATATTCCCATGGGCCGATCACTAGTTTTTGGATCCCACAGCTAGGCGGGCAAAAATATGCGATGTCTGACATGATCACGACATTACACTTAGCAGCCGATACCCCAGGTGAATTTATGGGACGAAATGCAAACTTCAGTGGGGAAGGTTTTGCTGAAAATACATTTAATGTTACAGCTATGAGTCAAGCTAAATTTGACGAATGGGTAAAAGAAGTAAAAGAAACAGCCGGTCCGCTGACAGAAGATAAATTTAATGAATTATTAAAACCGGGTCATCTAGGACAATTAACATTTACAGGTACCCACCTTGAATTTTTACCACCTCCAACTCCTGAAAACGGAGGGCATGATCATGGTGGTAATAGCGAAACTGAGCATCATCATACCGGAGAGGAGAATTAAGGATGGAATTCTTTAAACAATTTGCCATTCCACATCCCAGTCTTCCTATTTATGCTTCAATGGTCGCCATCGGTCTAACAGTTATCGCCATACTCGCTGGCTTAACCTATTTTAAAAAATGGGGTTACTTATGGCGTGAATGGTTAACAACCGTTGACCATAAAAAGATCGGGATTATGTATTTAATTTCAGCGATACTTATGCTATTCCGCGGTGGCGTAGACGCAGTGATGATGCGTGCGCAGCTTGCCGTTCCTGATAATACACTTTTAGATGCACAGCATTATAATGAGATTTTTACAACTCATGGGGTTGTTATGATTATCTTTATGGCTATGCCATTTATTATGGCGTTGATGAACTTCGTCGTGCCTTTACAAATTGGTGCCCGCGACGTGGCGTTTCCTCGCTTAAATGCCTTAAGTTTTTGGTTGTTTTTCATGGGCGCTATGTTATTTAATATTTCCTTCGTAGTCGGTGGTTCACCTGATGGCGGATGGACAGCCTACTTCCCACTTGTGGGCCCTGAATTAGCACCAAATGTAGGGAACAACTACTACATGATTGCGATTCAGATTGCAGGTCTTGGTACGTTAATGACAGGTATCAACTTCATTACGACAATTTTTAAAATGAGAGCACCAGGGATGACATGGAGCAAGGTTCCAATGTTCACATGGTCAGCTTTAACAGCAAACATTATTATCGTTTTTGCATTCCCACCATTTACTGTAGCACTTGCAATGGGTGCAATGGACCGTTTATTTGGAACACATTTCTTCTCGATGACAAATGGCGGTATGGACATGCTTTGGGCTAACCTTTTCTGGGTTTGGGGTCATCCTGAGGTTTATATATTAATTTTGCCGGCATTCGGTATTTTTAGTGAAGTGATTTCTACTTTTTCACGAAAAAATCTATATGGTTATAAATCAATGGTTGCCTCTATGGTAATCATCTCTCTAATCTCATTCTTTGTTTGGGCACACCACTTCTTCACAATGGGGATGGGGCCATTAGCAAACAGTATTTTCTCAGTCACAACAATGGCGATTGCCGTTCCAACAGGGGTTAAGATCTTTAACTGGTTGTTTACCCTTTATAAAGGAAAAATTGAGTTTACAACTCCTATGCTTTATGCGCTTATGTTCATTCCGCTATTTACAATTGGTGGAGTAACTGGAGTAATGCTTGCAATGTCAGCAGCGGACTATCAATATCATAATACAATGTTCCTGGTTGCTCACTTCCATAACGTTATTATTCCAGGTGTTGTGTTTGCGATGCTTGCCGGCCTAACTTACTACTGGCCAAAGATGTTTGTTTACATGTTAAATGAAAAAATCGGCAAATGGACAGTATGGCTTCTTTCGATTGGATTTTTATTAGCCTTTATGCCAATGTACATTACCGGATTAGATGGTCAAGTACGTCGTGCCTATACGTACTCTGAAGCAACTGGATTTGGTCCATTAAATATGGTTTCATTCGTTGGTGCAGGTATTATG
>JAEWMK010000190.1 GCA_023457235.1 Bacillota bacterium | reverse complement strand
AGATATTAAAATGACGGTAAAAAAAAGTGAATATATAATTGGAATTGCCAAGCTAATGGCAAGTGGAGAATTATCAAAGGAAAAATTAATGAAAATTGACTTTAAAGATGCTGAAAAAAATTTACTTAAAATACGAGGCATCGGTCCTTGGACAGCCAATTATGTTCTGATGCGCTGCCTTCGATTCCCGACTGCCTTTCCAATCGATGATGTGGGTCTTATTAAGACGATAAAAATATTACGTAATATGGACCGAAAGCCTACAAAAGATGAAATCTTAGAAATATCAATTTCATGGAAGAACTGGGAATCATATGCTACTTTTTATTTATGGCGTGTCCTTTATTGAATTATTACAACTCAAAACTGGACTGTATTCAATAAAAAGGGGACGCACTTTAAAACCTTATCCCTTCATTAATTATTCGTATATAAATATATACAGCACCTTGTTTAAGAACGACAAGTATAAGACGAACTTTTCAAAAGGCGCTGTTTACCTTCTAATGGGGATTGGCTTTAACTCCTAGATTAGAACCCCAAGGCTATCTGGAAGCCCTGGTTCTTCCAGAATATGGATCTTAAATGAAAACAGACGTATTTCTTAGAGAAACACGCCCTTTACTTGAAAAACCAATTATTAGATTTTATTAAATAGCCGATAACACTCGTGACTTTATTTCTGAGAGGTTCATAATTATTTAATACATCTAATATTAATGATTCCTTTTTTCCTTCCAAAGTCGTATACGCTCTTCATGACTCACTACTTTGTGGATTTGGTGAAGCATCCATACATAGCCAAAAGAGTCCATAAATATTGCATTTGACACTCCATAATCAGGTAGATCAGTAACCGGTTGTATCTCCGTGCACCTCAAACTCATTGCCTTTGTATATGTTTCCTTGATATCCGGGACAGAGACGTTAAACCAAATTGTTTTAGGGTCATCTTTGGTTGGTGCTATCAATTGAAATTCTGGATTTTCATCCAACATGTGAAAGCGTACGCCGTAAAGGGTAAATACTACTTCATTTGTACCTTTGGGTAAATCTGAAACCTCAACACGTTCGATCTCAAATATGTTTTCGTATAATTCCAATGCTTTTAAACTATCTGTAACAACCAAATCAATTTCTACTCCTACCATTATGATCATACTCCTTTTATTAGTTAATAAACATTCTTTACTTCTTCATTTTCTTCTAATTTATAATTAAGTATAACAAATTCAATATGTTAACACTGTAAATATGGTTCCATTTTCAATGATCCTGTCCGTTACACCTTATTGTATAATACTTTTATTGTAAGATTATAGACATCCATAACAATGTATAGCGAACAGTCACAGTGAATGTTCGCTATAATAGCAAATATTGTATGTTATAATACAAATAAAATTAAGACTAGGATGCTCTGGGATTGTTAATTAAAATTTGAGAGGTGAGAGGAAATGTTCGAACAAATTAATGAAAAAAAAGCGTGGTTAGATGCAAAGCGACCATTGCCAAAATATACATTAAAAAGTTTACGTGAAAAGCTATTGCTCGAATGGACATATAATACAAATGCAATTGAAGGCAATACGTTAACGATTAATGAGACAAAGGTTGTATTGGAGGGCATTACCGTTGGTGGAAAAACAATGAGAGAACACTTAGAGGTTATTAACCACCGTGATGCGATCACATATGTTGAAGAAATTGTGCAAAAGTCTGAACCATTATCCGAATGGCAAATTAAACATTTACATAGGTTGGTGTTGAAAGGTATTGACGATGAATATGCCGGGGTTTATCGAGATCAGCAAGTATTTATTTCAGGTGCAAAACATACACCACCCGCTCCGTTTTTAATTAAAGAACAAATGGAACAGCTGATTGATTGGTATCAAAAAGAAACAGGGAATTTTCATCCAATAACTCGTGGAGCTATGTTACATGCCATATTTGTTGGGATCCACCCATTCATTGACGGCAATGGTCGTACATCGCGTTTATTATTAAACTTAGAACTAATGAAAGATGGTTTCCCGCCAGTTATTATCAAAGTGGAAAATAGATTAGCCTATTATGAGGCTCTAGACAAAGCCCATACACAAAAAGATTATGATGATTTTATACAATTAGTAGCAACAGCAGTGGAGGATTCATTAGACTTATATTTAAGTGCGTTAAATGAAAAAACATCTTAAAAAGTTATAACACTAAAAATAGCTTACTAATTAGCTCAGAATCAGTAAGCTATAAATTTATTTTTCTCCTTATTTGTAATGCCGTGCTATTTTCTCCACATATTTAGCGATCACTTCAATTGAATTTCCCTATACTTATTTAGATAGAAAGTGCTCCGGATAATACCCCAATGATTATCATAACAAGAGCAGAACCTACAGCGTACTTTACTGAAAATCTTATATGATCACGGAAACTTATTCCAACTAGACCAATTAGAACATACACTGAACCAACAAGTGGGCTTAGCAGGTGCAACGGCTGACCAAGTAATGAAGCCTGACCAATTTCAAGTTTATCAATACCTATTTTTGATGCCGTTTCAGCTAAAATTGGTACAATTCCAAAATAATACGGATCATTTGCCATAAAGAAAGTAAAGGGCATACTTGTTAATGCGACGAACAACGGCATCTGCGGAGCTAAGAAATCTGGAATTACTTTCACTAATGAAGTAGCCATAGCATCCACCATGCCAGTACCACCTAAAATACCTGCAAAAGCACCGCCAGCAAAAATTAATGAAATGACCATTAATACATTACCCGCATGTGCTTCTAATCTAGCTTTTTGGTCTTCCAATCGTGGATAATTCACCATTGTTATAATAACAAACCCAAGCATAAATAGTGCCGGTAGTGGCAGAACAGCAGTTAATAAAGAAATAACAAGAAGAACTGTAATTATTATATTAAACCAAAACAATTTTGGACGTTTTAAGGAATCAGTTGCAACATCCACTACTGTTGCTGCAGCTTCCATATGAGCTAGGTTCCCGCTATCTTCATTTTGAACCCCAATTCTTTTCCGCTCTTTCAATCCAAAAAAGACACCTAATGCGATAACGTATACCGCAGCACCAATAATCGATGGAATAATTGGGCTAAGGACTTCCATTGCATCAAAATTAAAAACAGACATAACCCTTGCTGTTGGTCCACCCCACGGAAGAACATTCATGATCCCCATTGACATGGCTGGCAAACACGCAAGAATTAATTTATTCATACCCAAACGCTCATACAACGGTAAAAATGCTGCAACAACAATTAAATAAGTAATCGTTCCGTCTCCATCAAGTCCCACCAATAATGATAAAACTGCTGTGCCAACAGTAATTTTCAGCGGATCACCTTTCGCAATCTTGACCACTTTATTCACAAGCGGGTCAAACATACCTGCATCTATTAGCGTGCCAAAATATAGAATAGCAAACGCAACCATAATCGCTGTTGGTGCAACACTCTTTGCACCATCAACAATCATTGTTCCAATGTCTGTGAATCCGGCTGCAAGAGCAAAAAGAGCTGGAATCAGAATAAGAGCATTCAGTGCGCTCATTTTATTACTCATTATCAAATACATGAATACGACAATCATTGCAAATCCTAAAAAAGTTAGCATATAAGTCCCCCTTGCCTAAATTAAACGCTTTCATATCAATCAAGTGATATGGGGCATTTTTGAGCCCCAAGCTTTTATCCCATTTTTATTTGTGCTGTTGGTTTACAATGCAGTTTTGAATTTGGGCCTGCTTTCAGCAAGAAACTTCCACCATCATGGCCAATTGATCTTTTTACTTCTTGAGCAACATTGAGTAAGTTATCTAAATCAATTCCTGTGTTAATACCCATCTCCTGGAATGCATGAACAATATCCTCTGAAGCAATATTTCCTGTTGCCTCTGGAGAATAAGGGCATCCACCAAGTCCTGCTATGGAACTATCAAAAGCAGTCACTCCTTGTTGCAAAGCCGCTACTGCATTAGCAAAAGCCATACCACGTGTATTATGTAAATGCATTGAGAAGGTAAATTCAGGGAATTCCTTCTTCATTGCTCTTAACACATCTGAAATAAGTTTTGGATTACCGGTACCACTTGTATCTGCAAGTGAAACTTCATTGATTCCCATTTTACGATACCCTTGCAAAATAGATAAAAGGTTTTCAATGGGTACATTCCCTTCAAATGGACATCCAAACGCAACAGCAATCGAACCACTGACCTCGACATTACTTTTACCGGCAAATTCTACGATTGGAAGTAGCCTTTCTTGTGCCTCTTTTACAGTAGCATTAGCATTAGAAAGACTGTGAGAATCGGTTGCAGATAGAAGCAGTTTTAATTTTTTTACACCTACTGCAACAGCCCTTTCAGCCCCTTTAAAATTTGGAATTAAAGCACGAATTTTAACATCAGTTAAATCCTGAATTCCTTTGACTACTTCTTCCGCATCTTTTAACTGCGGAATCGCTCTTGGATGTACAAATGAGGTTGCCTCAACATGTTTAATCCCAGTCCCTACTAAAAGACGAATGATTCTAATCTTATCTTCTGTTGGAATCCAATTTCGTTCCATTTGAAATCCATCTCGCGGACAAACTTCCCAAATCGTCACTTTTTCCGGAAGCATAAATTGATTTTCTATCAATCTATATCACTCCTTTTTCATGTAATAGTATGAGTTGTTCTTTAGTAAAGCCCAGTTCTCCGGAAAGTATATCTTCGTTATGCTCACCTAATTCTGGAGCACGATGTCTTATCTTTCCTGGTGTTGCTGAAAATTTTGGGACAATGCCTGGTACTTTAATTGACCCAAGGCGTGGATGATCTACTTCCAAAATATTCTCACGAGCTCTATATTGAGGATTATTAAATATATCTTCAATACTAAGAATTGGTGAAATTGGAACACCATCTTCGTCTAATTTTTTGATTAATTCATCATTATTATAGCTTCCGATAAAATCCTTAACTATTTCTTGAAGTGCGTCATCGTTTTGCATTCTTTCAATATTTGTTTTATAAAGTGGGTTGTCTATTAAATCTTCTCTTCCCATAGATTCAGCTAAACGAGTCCAAGTTTTTTCCGTACTACATACTAGTACTACCCATTTACCATCTTTCGTCTGATAAGTACCTGCAGGGCTAGAATGTCCAGCAAGCATCGGATTTCTCTCCCTAACCTTCCCAGTTTGATCATACTCAGCTATTAAAAATTCCATCATCCGGAACATCGCCTCATAAAGCCCAAGCTCTACAACTTGCCCTTCCGTGTTATTCTTGTCGCGGTGGTATAGAGCGCTTACAGTTCCAAATGCGACAAAAATACCAGATATATAGTCTAATAATGAAAAAGAAGGGCTAACAGGCGGCCGATCTTTGTATCCTTGTAAAAATGTATACCCAGAAAATGCTGTGGCAGGTGTACCAAAGCCAGCTTTTTCAGCATAAGGTCCTGTCTGTCCATAGCCAGACTGTCTAGATAAGATAATTCCTGGATTTATTTGTTTAAGAACCTCATATCCAAGACCCCATTTTTCCAGCGTTCCCGGTCGGAAGTTCTCAATGACGACATCAGCTGTTTTTACAAGTTCTTTAAATATGTCTTTTCGTTCATCTGTTCTTATATCAAGAGTAAGTGATTTTTTATTTCTTGATAATCCCGGCCATCTTAAGGATTCCTCCCCCTTCCACGGTCCAAGGCCACGAGTAGCATCCCCTTTTCCGGGTATTTCTATTTTAATAACCTCTGCTCCTAAGTCTCCTAGCAGACTAGCCGCAAATGGTGCCGCAATAACAGTAGCAACATCGATAATTCGTACACCCGTTAACGGTCCAAAATTACCTTCGGTCATTTAGCATCTCCTCCTCAAACTTTCGGTCATATGGTCTACTGGTCTGACCAATATAAGCTTATTATGGAGTAATTTTTTTTAATAGTCAACTATTTTTGAAATTTTTATATAAAAAAGGAAACCTCCTAAGGGGTTTCCTTTAACACAAAAGCTATTGATTTTTTATAATTCTTTCCCGTAATTGTTGCAGATGGGCAGCCATCGCTTTTGATGCTTCATCAGGTTTACGGTTTTTTACTGCTTCGAAAATAGCCCGATGTTCCGCTACTGACTGCTCTAGTCTTTTGGGTGACATTAATGTCCTTGAGCGAATTTGATGTAGCATATTAAGTTGAGTTTCAAGTGTTGTAACAAGCACAAAATTTTGAGTCGCTTCTGCCAATGCAATATGAAACATATTATCACGCAAACTTTTTTCTTCAATATCACTTTGTGCCGTTTCCATTCTTAATAGTGCCTGTTCCATCTTTAAGATATTCTCTTCATTTGCCCGCTCAGCTGCAAGAGCAGCTATCTGTGGTTCTATTATTTCACGAACCTCTAAAAAATAAATGATTGACGTTGTTTTCATCAAATCGACTGGATCAAAAGTATACTCCAATACTAACCGCTGATCAACATGCTGTACATAACGCCCTCCGCCTGGTTTGGCAATGATAATTCCTTCTGATTCAAGCACACGAAGTGCCTCTCTTAAAGAAGTACGACTACATCCGAGCGTAGCAGCAAGATCTCGTTCACTTGGAATCCTCTCGCCAGGTAGTAACTTTCCTTGTTGAATCAGTTCTCGAATTTGTTCAACAATTTGCTCATATATACTTGCATGTTTCACACCTGTGAATAAGTTATTTTTCACAATATACTCCTTTCAATGCTGAAAAAAACGCTTTATATACCAATAAGTTGCTCTAATTGTTCCAACAATTAGTCTGGGTGAATCTCCTAATTAAATAATTGGATAATATGCTATACCCCACCAATTATACCACATGTAAACAAAAATCTAATTATACTATTCACACAATAATACTTTAAGAAGCTTGCTTTTATTTGTCGAAGGGTACCCGGCACTAGTCCCTTACCACCCCTTCGAAAAATACCCTGCTACTGTAGGAAACTGCTTGAAATCCTTCTTCATTTCCCGAAACGAAAGTACCTCATTTCCTCTAGTAATCTCGAAATCTAGCGGATATTCGTGACAATTCAATGGAGGGCGATGAAATGACTTCATATAGAATTGGACAGCATCTTCCTGACTGCGGGCATAGATGAAAACAAAAACCTTCTGGGCCATCTTCAGGGAATAGAGGCCCACCTTGTGAAAACCTAATACATTCTTTTGAAACATTTCTGCTACTTTTTCATGATCTGCTTGGTTTAAGTCTATTTTGGAGATATCGTCATCTAATGAAATTTTCTTTTCCTCTAATAAGTGATATAGGCAATGGGCTAAAGCGGATTCCTCAAAAATTATACAATCCATGTACAAATCTCTAACTAACATTTGATCGCACCTCATTATTAGATTTTTTTCAACCATGCTTCCCATTAAATGGGTACATTTTCATCTTCAATCGCTCCTGTATGCTCGTTATAATTCACGGCGATGGTGCCAACCGGACCATTTCGGTTTTTCGAAACTATGATTTCAAGGGTATGATCCTCGGAATCCCTGTTGTAATACGCTTCGCGATACAAGAACAAAATGACATCGGCATCCTGTTCAACACTGCCCGATTCCCGAATATCAGACATCATTGGACGTTTATTGGCTCTTGATTCCACAGATCGATTTAGCTGCGCCAACCAAACAACCGGGCAATCAAAATCCTTCGCCATCGTTTTGAGGGATTTCGATATTTCCGTTACCTGC
>JAEWMK010000189.1 GCA_023457235.1 Bacillota bacterium | reverse complement strand
CCAACTATATCTTATCACGAAGTGAGGCTTTTTTTGATACCTCGCTATAAGCTCTCCGGAACCCCCGGCATAGCCAGGGGTTTTCAAAAGATACAAAAAAGAAGGCAACAGCTACTTTGCTGCCACCTTCTTAACTTCCAAATCCATCTATCTATTCATTTATAGTACTTACTATATCTCTAGCAATCCAAACACCACATGCACTAGCCTGAGCCAAGCCGCGGGTTACCCCAGCTCCATCTCCACCTAAATACAAACCGGATATTTCAGATTCAAATTTATCATTTAAGTTCGGTCTTGCTGAATAGAACTTCGCTTCAACACCGTAGAATAATGTATGCTCGGAAGCAATACCAGGTGTAACGTTATTCAATGCTTCTGTCATTTCTATTAAACTCTTCATTGTATTATAAGGTAAAACTAATCCTAAATCTCCGGGAACTGCTTCTTTCATCGTTGGTTCAATAAATCCTTCTCTAATCCGTTTTTCTGTTGAACGGCGACCTTTTAGAATGTCTCCATACTTTTGAACGATAATTCCACCACCTGACAACTGATTAGCAAGAGTAGAAACTTCATGTGCATATTCAGGCGGGTTGTTAAACGGCTCCGAGAATTTGTGAGAGACTAACAAGGCAAAGTTCGTATTTCGACTGCCTCGTTTAGGGTCTTTATAAGCATGTCCATTTGCCAACATGATACCAGAGTGATTTTCTACTACAACATGCCCGGAAGGATTGCTGCAGAAGGTTCTAACTGTTGTTCCAACAGAGGTGTTAAAGACAAATTTACCTTCATAAAGATGCTTATTAATTTCCTCCATCACAATATCAGATGTTTCAACACGCACACCGATATCAACTTGATTGTTGAACATCGTAACGCGACGTTTCTTTAAGATCTTTGTTAACCATGCGGAACCATCACGACCAGGAACGATAACTACTTTTTTAGCCTGTAATACTTCGCCATCCTTCAGTTCAATACCAGTTACCTTATGGCGGCCATCTATTTTCTCAGTTATAATGTCTTCTACCTCTGATTTATAGCGCATTTCAATTTTTGTTTTCAAATATTCATAAATACTTTGCATAATTTCTAGATTTTGCTCTGTTCCTAAGTGGCGTACTTGTGCGCGTAAAAGTTTTAAACCAGCGGCATACCCACGGCGTTCAATTTCTTTTACAGCCGGAGTCAATGGGTCTGTAATAGATTCTGTCGCACCATGGCTTAAATTTATTTCATCTACATATTTGATTAGTTCTACAACCTCAGATGGTGGTAGGTAGTCTGTCATCCAGCCGCCAAATTCACTCGTAATATTAAATTTCCCATCAGAATAGGCACCAGCCCCGCCAAAACCATTTGTTATCGAACAAGCCGGCAGACAACCTGCATAATCTTTTCGGCCAGCTGCAGGAGGACATAACTGAATCTTTTTTTCTAAAATAGGACAGCGTCTGCTATAAATATCATGACCTTTATCTATTAGTAAAACGTTCGCATTTGGCATTTTCAAAGTTAATTCATAACAAGCAAAAATTCCTGCAGGACCAGCGCCCACAACGATTACATCATAATTGTTTTGCATAAAAATTACCCCCAATGTTCATCAATCATACGCTTTTCAAACAATCCTTACATAATATATCAAAATATCAATATCTCGTCAAACAAAAAACGAACATTTTAATAAACCATCATTAAAATGTTCGTTTTTATGCAATTAAGTGTATTCTATTAACCTGATATTTTAATTGATCCACCAATAAGATCATGAACTGTTTTTTCGTATTTTGCCATATTTCCAACATCAGACCAATATCCATTTGTTTTAAATCCGAATATTGGGCAATCTTTTTTCAATAACATTGGGAAAAGATCTAAACTAAAGTCAATAGTTTCCCCTTTTTTTATAAACGCAAGTATTTCCGGTTCCATAATATAAATGCCGGTGTTGATTTGATTTGTGAAAATTTCGGGTCGTGCTGGTTTTTCTAAAAATCGGGTTATTTTGCCTGTTTCATTCGTCCTAATAATTCCATAATCCATTGGATTTTGAACAGTTGTCATAAAAATAGTAACAAGAGAATTCTTTGAACGATGAAATTGTATCCCTTTTGTTAAATTAAAATTCGAAATAATATCTCCATAAATAACAACAAAAGTTTCATCTAAAAATTTTTCAGCATTTTTAATACTTCCTGCCGTTCCCAAAGGTCTTCCTTCCTCGAAATAAGTAAGATTTACACCATGTTTTCGCCCATCACCGAAAAATTCCATGATTTTACTAGACAAATATTGTACGGTTACCGCGATCTCCGTAATGCCGTGATCTTTAAGATGCTCAATACAATATTCCATTACTGGTTTATCTAGGATAGGTATCATAGGTTTGGGCATTTCATTTGTTAACGGACGTAATCTACTTCCTCTTCCTCCGGCAATAATAACCCCTTTCATCATGATCACGCCTTCACGAATTAATCACACAGCAAACATCTACAATTACCATGTGTATGTAAGTTGAAGTAATGTTATTCCTTTATTTCTCACCAAAATAATGAAATTTTAATCATAATTCAAGTTATAATATCTATAATATAGAGATTCACTTTTTTTCCATCCTAATAAGTTGGAGGGTTGTCAAATGACTGATTATGAGGTTGCCAGTTTATTAGCGGTTGGTTTTGGAACACTTTTTATTTTGCTCATCTTTTTCTTCATTGCCTATATTTTTGGTGCAATCGGTTTATACTCTATGGCTAAGCGGGCAAATATCAATAATGAATGGCTTGCTTTCATTCCTATTGGTAATGCCTATATCGTTGGTGAACTAATTGACGAGAGACTAAAGTGGTTTACTGTTGGAAGTAGTGGTGGAATCAAGCTTCTGATTATTTGTCTTGGAGCAATTGTTCTTAATTTGATCCCCGTAATTGGCAATATTGTTGCAATATTAATCGGAATATTCTGGATCGTAGTCTACTATTGGTTATTTGAAAAATACTCAGAAAGTGCAACAGTGTTGACGGTTGTTAATGTTATTACTGGAGGCCTCGCAGGTGCTTTTATAATTTTTGCACTTAGAAATAAAGAAGCAAGGTATTAAATTTTAGGTTGTCAAAAAGGAATTTTTTCTTTTTGGCAGCCTTTTTTATATTATAGCAGGATTTGTAAATAATAGCATTATTATGCCTAAAAAGGATTGATAATGGAAATTATAGTAAAGTATTTGTGAAACTTTTTAAATTAACAATCGTCTAATGATGCAGAAGTAAAAATTTTAAGGAGGCTATCATGAAAAAAGTATTATATTTTGTCCTTTTAGCTGGCCTAATTATAGGCTTGGTTGGCTGTAATAACGATGACAAAAAAGACGATAATGCGAAAGAAGAGAAAACTGAAAAAACCGAAAATAAAGGTGGAGCTTCTGAAGGGAATGCTAACGCCAATAAAGATGAAAAAGAAAATTCAGAACAGGCATTACCTAATTTAGCGGAGCAGAAAACAGTTGAAATGATACTTGAGGGTATGCCAGAGGATAAGGTTGTGAAGCTACATCATCATAAGGAGTTAGGATTCTCAACCTATGTTCCAGATGATATGATCGTCGAATCGAACCCTGAAATATTCAATGTGTTCGCAAACTTCGGTGGAACTGAAAACAAGGATGCAACATTAAAAATCACTCGTCAAACAGAAGAGGATGTAACAAAGGATCTTCAAGACAACGGGTTCACTCTCGGTAAGGTAGAGACTAAAGCCTTTGAATTCGCTGATAAAGAGTTCTCCCTCAATAAAGAAGGAATGATTGGGCACGTAGCATTCTTTAATCACGGTGATGATGAATATGCTATTTATTACTACTTCCCAGAGGATTATGCAGAAGGCTTTGGGCCGAGGTCTGACATTATTGTAAAAGAAATCGTGTGGCATGACGAGCAATCTTGATTAAATGTAAACCACGGGGACAGCATTCCGTAAGAATTACAGGAGCTGTCCCCATAGTATCAAATGCGCCTTGGCGTATTTGCGCCCAGATTTTTTCGAGCTTGCTCGAAAAACTACCTTTGAAAATCTGTGGCATCCGCCGGAGGCTTTAACTTTATTCAGCAGGGGTTTGTACACCTACTAAATTGAATACTGGATTACATTCATCACACCACTTATGGAAGTGGACGACTTCTGCTGAATAAAGTTAAAACCAGTACGCAACCGAATCGAGAATACCAAGAACAATCATAAACACTCCAGCTATTTTTTGAATAATGCCTCCAATCTTACGTCCTTTCTTCCGCATTACAGCACCACTCATATCAAAATACCATAATATAAAGATCGCAACGATAAGCGGCATCGATGTTCCGATCGCAAAAATACTAGGTAAAATGACACCATATCCAGTGGAAAGGACCATTGGCATTAATGTAATAAAAAATAAGATAAACATAGTAGGACAAAATCCCAACGAAAAACCCGCTCCCATAAAAAAGGCGCCCATTCTGCCTGATTTCAAATGTTCAGGTATCTTCCCAAGTGTAATCGACCAATTCATTTTAAATATACCAAGCATAAAAATCCCTATTCCAATAAGAACAGGTCCAATTACTTTTCGAACCCATGGAAATACTAACGTCAAACTATCTTGGAATTCTCTTCCTAACATCCACACAATTAATCCGAGGCTTGAAAATACAACCATTTTTCCAAGTGTAAACCAGAATACATCTGACCAAGCCACCTTGTTCTGTACAGTTCGATTACTATACAACATAATCGCACCAAGGTTTCCTGTAAATTGGCATGGCGCTAATGCCCCGACTAATCCCAAAAAAAGCGCCCCAACAATAGGTATACTTTCAAAACTGTAGGCTAGTTTCATAAATGGTTGACTTAATAGACTACTAACTTGGCTAAATATTTCGTACATAGCATCCCCACACCTGATTTTATATCTTACACTTAAGAGTATAGCAAACATTAATGCAGAAACGGTGCAATAAAAGGCTTGAACTAAAAAAACCTAGGGAAATTAATCCCTAGGTCCAGTTAACTTATTCGTTACTAATTTTATCTAGCAAATTTATGGTTACCAATCCAAACTGTTGCTTCACGTGAATCAACCCATCTGCTTGTAGAAGTTTTCGGATTATAAAAATATAAAGAACCGTTTCCTTTGCCTCTAAGCATAAGCGCTTCTTCTACAGCTTTTTTTGATCCTGCATCAGCCGCTTGGTTTATGGCACCATTTTGAACTGGTGTGAAAGCATAATGCCCACTTACATTTTGGTAAACTACCCCTTTAACAGAATTTGGAAACTTTACGCTATCCACTCTATTAAGAATTACAGTTGCAACAGCTACTTTACCAGCATATGGCTCACCTTTTGCCTCTGCCGATACAAGTCTTGCCATAAGTTCTTTATCAGCCGCAGTAATTGGAGTATGCGGTAATACTAATTTTTGACCAGAATATAATGCGTTACTAGATTTATTATTAATACTCTTTAGGTAATTGACCGATAATCCGTATTTTTGAGCAATTGTCCAGTATGTTTCTCCACTCTTAACAAAATGGGTTGTTGTAGCTGCATCAGTTTGGGAGTTTAACCCAAATAATGATAATGAAAGAGTTGCTACCACCATTGCCTTTTTTAACATTTTCATATTTAGTTAACCTCCTGTATTTTTTTGTTGTTTTTTGGGCACACAAGTAGGTTAACAAATAAAAAAGGGGAAATGGGCATCCAAATTATGGTATGTAATCGTTTCAAAAGCAGAATCCTTGTTATATTAACAATTTCCAAGTATTCATGAGGTGGAAATTACCATTTTTCCATAGGTAATAAATTGCATAATCTAACTATTGTTGGACTACTTACCAATTAATCCATATTAGAACGTCATTTGCACAATGATATAATTCCTTTCTGTTTGGCAATAAATAGTAATGGTTATTTAAACACAGATTGGAGTATTGATTTAAAATGATGAAGATGTTGCATTTAACTTTTGAACTTGTACTCGGATTTTTTTTGCTTTTTCTTATCGTGAAATTTGTTGGCAGGAAAATCATCAGTCAAATAACTCCCTTCACCTTTATTGCCTCCGTTGTCCTCGGTGAGTTGCTTGGTAACGCATTATATGATCACAAAATTGGGCTCGGTTATATTATTTACTCCATGTGTTTATGGGGGCTTTTACTTTTTATCGTTGAAATCTTAAGTCAAAAGTTTTTGTTATTTCGTGGATTTGTAGAAGGAAAACCGGTTGCACTTATAAGAAATGGGATCATTGATCGTGAACAATTGAAAAAAAGTAGAATGAATATTAACCAGCTCCAAAGCTTGCTCAGGCAGAGTGAAACTTTTTCCGTTCGGGAAGTAGCCTATTGTTACTTGGAGGCAAATGGTTCGATTAGTATTTTAAAGAAGCCAAAATATCAAAAAACTACATTGGAGGACTTCAATTTAATTGGAAAGCCCGCCTATGTTCCTGTAACCCTTATTCGTGATGGAGAGGTGTTATGGGATGAATTGAAAGATATAGGGTATGATGAGGAATGGTTAAAGCTGCAGCTTTTAGCTCATGATGTTTCCGATTATAAAGAGGTCTTTTTAGCCGAATGGCTTGAGGGTGATGGAATTTTTGTTCAAAAAATCTTTTCCTAATACCGTACCGGTTCTGGCTTATTTCCACAGACTAATGCTGCAACCAGAACCGATAAATATGACTTCACTTTATTGTTTATATCGCGGCTCTTGACTTTGGATGTATTGAAGGCGCGCTTTTAAGTGCTGCAATATTTGTTCTTGTTGGGTTGAAAGATCTTGAAACAATTGTTTGGCGTTTTGATCCTCGGTTTCTAGGGCAAATGAATGTAAATTAGCCAATGTACCTTCACAGCTTGCAATTGTTTGTTGCATTTTAGTTCCAACTGTCATTATTCTGTCTCCTTTATTTCAAATCTCAACAAGTATTTTCTGCAATAAAGAGACTTTTATGTAAAACCTTCTAAGCGAGATGTGCCGCTTCATTTAATTGCTCTGTAGATGTAACAATTTTTTGCGTAGCTGTTCCAATCTCATTGATAATTAAGATCAGGTTCTCCATATCATTTCTAGATTTCTGAACAGATTCGAGATTTTCGTTAGCAGCCTTCACAATTCGATCGAAAGCTTCGCTTGTCATTGCAGATTTCTCCCGACCAGCTACTGTTAGCTGTTCAACCTCATATAAACTTGAAATTACATTGTCTTTTTGTTCAGTAATTAGCTCCGTAAATTGTTTGATGGAGTCAACAGAGCGATGTGTTTGCTCAGAAAGTTTTCTAACCTCATTTGCGACAACAGAAAACCCTTTTCCATGTTCGCCTGCACGTGCGGCTTCTATTGCTGCATTAAGTGCAAGTAGGTTTGTTTGGCTGGAGATCTCTTCAACAATTCCAACTACCTCGCGAATTTGTGATGTTAATTGGTTTAGGGATTCAACGGATTCTTTCATTGTAATTGTACTTTGGTAAATGGACTGAATTTGTTCCTCCAATGAATTTAATTGCTCTTGTCCTTTTCCTGCGAGCAGTTGAGTAGTTTTTGATTTTTCCGCCGTTTGCTGTCCTTCTACACTTACGTTGTTGCTTTTTTGGATTAATTCCTCAACACTGGCGCTAGTCTCTTCGGTTAAAGCAACTAAGTTTTCACTAGTTTCAAATATCTTATCTTTTAATTCCTCTTTTATTTTCTGGAATTCTTCCTCTCGCGATTCAAGATCTATTTTTTCCAATGCCTCAATAATAACCTGTTGATGAAAATTTAATATTTTTGAAATAGCATTTGAAAAAACTAGGAATTCATCCACTGTTGAAATTTCAGAAGAGATGCAGCTCTGTATATTTTGAAATATAATTTGAAAGCTGGCTATATACCACTTGGGCAATACACCAATTCCGTGGTGATTCCTAGCCAATTGTTGAAGAAATTCAATGTAGGCATCATCATAATGACCATCGAACATTTTTACAATTACATTGGCATGTGCTTGTACCCATTTTTCCTTATTTGAATAGGTGAGGACGACCGTCTTAAATTCAGGTATATTGCACATAGACTGATAATACTCATTAGCAATATGTAGAGAAGACTCTTTAATTACACCTTGAATCGACTTTCCAATCTTAATTTCTTCCATAGTAAGCCCTAATGCTAGCGCCTGATTACAAATGTTATGATCAGAAATTGAAAGTTTAGCAGTAAGTTCGGTTGCATTTTGAATCCAATTTGTTTTATTAGCGGATTTTGATTTAACTAATATATTGTAAAAGGCCACTGTGAAAACTCCCATCGTTAATTATAAGCTTGGTTTCTATAATATATTTTATTTCATTTCGATACCAACTTCTACAAATAATTTAATGAAGTCATAAAAACTACATATTTATTCATTTAATTTGGTCCCATTGAATATATGTCTATTAGTATGTTTAAAGGATGTGATCATTTGGATAAGGAAAAAGTGATTATTAAGATCAACGATAATGGTTCGATCCGTATTAATGGTGATGTGGAATTAGTGGATGGTACTGGAGGAAAATTCGAAGTTGGTGCAACTTTTTCGCTTTGCCGCTGTGGCGCTTCCGAGAAAAAACCGTTTTGCGATGGAGCACACCGAAAAATAGCATTTAATAGTGCACCAAGAGCTAAATAAAATTAAGGGCACGATAATCACCGTGTCTATTTTCCAGTTCTTCCCTAATTCCTGTATAGTATTTTTATGAGGGAATGTATATAAAACGACTAATCGGCTGTTCAGGTTGATTAGTCGTTTTTTAAAATTTGTATTTTGGTTTAATAAATTAAATTCCCATATCATCAAATGTCAAAAACAGAAAACCACGGATGAAATCATCCCATGTAACAAGCGTTTACTTGAGTTTTATGAGAGGTAACGCCAGGAAAATGAGGATTTACAATGATAAAGTTTTTATGTCACGCATAGTGTAACCAATTATTTAGCAACACCTTCAAATTCTTCAATAATCTTGGTAAATTTGGATTGAGTTTCTGAGACTATTTTTTGTAAATCATCTGTTATTTTATTAACTCTTTCTACTTCTCTTGTAATATTTTCCACATTTGTAGTCACATTTTTAATGGCATCATCAACATTACCAGACAATTTTCGTACTTCATCTGCTACTACTTTAAAACCTCGCCCTTGCTCTCCTACACGGGCTGCTTCGATAGCTGCATTTAAAGCCAAAACATTCGTTTGTGTAGAAATATTGCGTATGATTTTAGTTATTTCAGTTATAAAATCAATCTGTTTCTTTAGTGATTCAATTGCTTGTATTTTTTCTCTGGAATTTTCAACAACCATATTTACTAATTCTATTGGCATATCCTTTAATTGTGAAATGATTTTTACCGTGTTATTTTCACGTTCTGTAATATTGGTTGCTATTTTAAGAACAGCATCGACTTTACCCTTTTCATTTAATATTGGAATATAGGTAGCTTCAAGCCAAAGTAAATTGTCTTCTTTACCAACCCTTTGAATTTTTTCTTGAAATTTTTCCCCTTTTTTGAGATTATCCCATAATTTTTCATAGTCTCTGCTGTTACTGAATTCAACTGTACAAAACTGTTTATGTTGCATATTCTTCATTTCATTAACTGTATATCCCAAGGTCTTTGCAAAATTTTCATTTACCCAAATAACTTCTCTTTTTAGATTGAATTCTATCATGGCTAAATTTGATTCTAGTGCGGCTAGAACAGATGTTACATCTAATATTTGTGTGCTTATATTAATACTTGAAGAAATGTTCATGAGAAGAAACTCCCTGTATCAAGAATTTTATTAATTTTATTATAAGGGATATTTCTACCTATGATAAGTTTTATTAAATGTTATAGAGTATGCCTTTTCAATTCCAGTAAGGCGCATATGTTGTTGTTCAGAAAATATCAATGCACCGTCACAACTTATTCAAGAAACAGACCAATTAAACTTCTGGTTAGTACAGGATGCGACTATTCTTATCGAACAATAACTTCGATAATTAAAGTAATATCGATCTATACTACTCACTAAATTCTTTATATTCATCAATGTAGAAAGCTACATAACCACAATTAAAAGGTAAGAGTATACAAATTTCGACTTTTCGTTAAGTTTTTTTCCAATCATGGAATCATTCATTTCATACCTCCCACCTATAAGACGTTCAACCACGTAAAAGGTTAACAAACTGTCAGAAAAAAAGCGATTGCTCAATTGAACAACCGCCCCAATTTACTTATCAAACTAGTTAAGAAGTTTACTATGCCCTTTCACATTTTTAATAAGTTTCTTTTGTGTAGACCGTACGAGATATAAGGCAAAACCAAACAGCAACCATATACCCCCTGTTAAAAACCCGGACTTACCGACTGGTATTAACAACACGAAGCAGATGAATAAAGCAATGATCGGTATAAATGGATAAAGTGGCACCTTAAATTGTTGACTACAATCAATATCTGTTGTTTTCTTTCTTGAAATAAAAAATGCAACCAACGTAAAAATAAAGGTGATGATATATAAAAAGCCCGTAGCAGAAACTGCTATATTTACAGAACTATTGACAGTAAATAAGATTTGAATACTTACACCCAAAATAATTGCCCATACTGGTGTGTTAAATTTGGGATGAATGTGGGAAAATCTCCGAGGTAATAATCCATTCCGTGCCATCGCAAAAGCCGTTCTAGAAATACACAGAATAAAAGCATTCGCGGTTGCAGGTAATGCAATAACAATGACCATATTAATCAATATTGGACCGATACCACCTAGAATTTGCTCACTGGCAAGAAAGACCGGTGTATCAGATGCTCCAAGTTCCTTCCACGGCACAACTCCCACTGAAACGAATAATAATCCAATATACAATAACATGACAATTAATATTGAAGAAATAATAGAGATAGGAATCGTCCTCGTAGGATTTTTAATTTCCTCAGCTGAAGCTACAATTCCGTCCCAGCCGACCATTGATAAAAAACCAACTAAGGCTGCTGCAAGGATCCCTTCGATGCCTGTAGGCGCAATCGGCACAAATAAAGAGTAATCCACATGGTTAAATCCAATAGCAAAAAAGGATAACAGCAGGATAATTTCAATTACTACAATAAAAACTTGAACTTTACCACTCCATTGAACTCCAATTATATTTAGAAAGCCTAACAAGATTAATAGAACGATGGCACTAACTATAGGGGGTACCCCAGTTAAGGCATGAAAATAGTGTCCAAACCCTTGGGCAACAAAACTGCTGGCAGCTAACCACGCTCCCCAATAAGCCCAGCCGATTACCGTACCAAGTAATGGTCCCATTGTTTCACGAACAAATTCATAGGATCCACCTGCTCTCGGATACCTCGAAGACAATTCTGCATAACAAAGGCCCAGAAGAATTTCTAAAATGGCTGCCAGCAGAAATGAAACAATAACGGCGGGGCCTGCCTTACCGGCAGCAACCCCACTTAAAACAAATATTCCTGCCCCCACCATCGCACCGATTCCAATAGATGTAGAAGCCCTAATCCCAAGAGTTCGAGTTAATTCCATTTTCTGCACCTACCTTATAAGTGGTAAATTGCCTGTCAACTTGTTAATTTTTTTACGATTCCCGTATAAAGCAATTCCCAGATAATGTAGGTCCTCACTTGAATAATTGGCTATTTTTTGTGTGTATTCTTCATAGGTTTTTGTCGTTTGTGCAGCATCAGAAAAATCAACCACAATCAAATCTTGAAATGCTTCAGTAGATACCTTCTGTTTTAATACCTTTAAATCTCCTTGTGTAGATTTTAAAATAGGAAGGGGTATCGTCGTAATCCCGGTATGTATTTGACCTGACCCATCCACTACATCAGATCCTATAATTCCTTCAACTCTCTTTCCTATCGTAAGGGCCAGAACAGCTGCAGTATTAGCTAATAAACCTAATGGCAGTTCTGAATCAATCAGCAAAACACATTTTGTCTCATTACTTTGTTGGCTCACTTAAATTCCTCCAATTATAAAATGAATAATTTTTGATGTGTTAAAATTACCATGCTAAAATGGTCTAAAGTAGTACCATTTACATGGATGTTTTATGGTACCAATTTAAAAGGAGATAAAAAGATGACATGGTTAATGATTGATCGTTCACTTCAAACACCATTGATACGACAAATCTATAAACAATTAAGAACAAAAATATTAAACGGTGAGCTTTCTGCAGGATATCGTCTTCCTTCCACTCGGCAATTAGCAGAAGAACTGGGGGTTTCCCGTAATGTTGTATTGGAAGCCTATGATCAATTACTGGCAGAAGGTTTTTTAGAAGGGCAGCAAGGTGCAGGTACATTTGTAGCTAAGGGTGCTTATTTAAAAAAGACGGATACAATTGCTCCTTTAATGTTGAAAGAAAGCTTAACAAAGAAAAATAATAACGTCATTGATTTTCGTTCAGGCATCCCAGCATTAGATCTTTTCCCCAGAAAACAATGGGGGCAACTAGCGAAACGCATAAGCATTGAAACGGACCATTCCTTATTTGGCTATGATTCACCAGAAGGACGGATTGAATTAAGAACCGTATTGGCTGACTATTTATTACGAACAAGAGGCGTGGAATGTCATCCTGATCAATTAGTGATTACAACTGGAGCTACCCAAGCATTAACATTAATAGCAAAATTACTCATTTCAACAAATGATAAAGTAATCATTGAGGATCCGATTACACATGAAATTCAAACCATCTTTCAATCGTATGGGGCATCCCTTCTCCCTATAAGAGTTGATGAAAACGGAATGGATACAACCCAAATTCCTCAAGAAATAAAGCCGGCGTTTATCTTTGTTACACCCTCTCATCAATTTCCATTGGGAGGTACCCTACCCATTCAAAGACGGATTCAGCTTATTGAATTTGCTAGGAAAGCGGATAGTTATATCGTTGAGGATGATTATGACAGTGAATTTCGATACGAAGGTCCGTCTGTCAGTTCATTGCAGGGACTAGATCCTGATCGTACTATCTACATAGGTACCTTCAGCAAAATACTTTCACCTGCATTACGATTAGGTTATTTAATCCTTCCCCCACAGTTAATTGAGCGCGGCCGAAACCTTAAATACTTTAGTGACCTACATACACCTTCTTTAGAACAACTAACACTTGCTCTTTTTATCAAGGAAGGTTATCTGGAAAAACATATTTTTCGCATGAAGAAAGTCTATCGAAAAAGAAGAGATTTTTTAAAAGAACAGCTTTATAACGAATTCGGGGATCGGATTACAATACACGGTGATTCAACAGGATTACATTTAGTTGCTGAATTTGAGGGGATACATTTTACAGATAATCTTTTATCAAAAATAAATCATTACGGTGTAAAGGTATACCCTGTTGAATTACATACAATTCATAAAAATGCCTATTTAAATCACATCATATTAGGATTTGGGAATTTAAATAAAATTAAAATAGCAGACGGTGTAGGAAAATTTAAAAAGGCCTTGCTTAATAACTAGCTATCAAAATTGCAAAAGAAAAAGCAGGGTAATTCATTTAAATTGCCCTGCATTTCTTTATTACTCAACAATGCTGATATTCCCAACATATTGAGCATTCCTAACTTTTTTAATAACTTGTTTTATTTTTTTGAGTAGTTTAATTCCTTTTCAACAGGAATATTTAAGCTAGATATTATTTTGTTAACGGCACTAAACAGAGCTTTTACCGAGGAAATCATAATATCAGTGTCAATCCCGCACCCCCAATAAACATCACCATTCTTCGCGGTAATTCCTACATAAGATACAGCGTTTGAGCCTGAGCCTGTTTCCAGCGCGTGCTGCTTATAGACTAAATCAGTAAAATCAATACCTAATTGCGTTTGAATAGCGTTGCTGATAGCATCAAATCTTCCATTTCCCACACCAGATAATTCATGTTCTTCATTATTTATCTGGATCGATACAATTGTTTCGTAATGACCATTTTGAGTGTCTTTGTAACGAATAAATTCGACAGGGTTGTTAATATTCACATATTCATTGATGAAAATGTCATAGATTTCATTCGGCATTAGCTCCTTGTGCAAATGATCCGAAACATTTTTCACACTGTATCCAAAGCCCTCACGCATTTCGGTAGGTAGATCTATTCCATACTGTTGCTGAAGGATATAACCGATTCCTCCCTTACCGGATTGACTGTTAATTCGGATGATATCTCCTTCATATTCTCTACCAATATCCATCGGATCAATTAATAGATAAGGAACAGTCCAATATTGACGTTCTTCTTCCTCGCGCCATTTCATACCTTTGGCAATAGCATCTTGATGGGAGCCTGAAAATGCAGTAAAGACAAGTTCACCTCCATATGGGTGTCTTTCGTGAACCTTCATTCTTGTTAATTTTTCATATTTGGAAATAATGGCAGGGATATTTTCAAAATTCAGCTTTGGATCCACCCCATGTGAAAACATGTTTAGTGCAAGCGTTACGATGTCCACGTTCCCTGTTCTTTCACCATTTCCAAATAATGTTCCTTCAACTCTTTGCGCTCCAGCCAGCATTCCTAGCTCGGCATCTGCCACCCCAGTTCCTCTGTCATTGTGTGGATGAAGTGATAGAATAACATTATCTCGATAGCTCAGATTATCACTCATATACTCAATTTGACTTGCGTAAACGTGAGGCATGGACATTGATACCGTAGCTGGAAGGTTGATAATTACCTTGTTATCAGCTGTCGGCTGCCAAATATCAAGTACCTTGTTGCAAATTTCAAGTGCAAACTCCATTTCCGTACCCGTGAAGCTTTCTGGGGAATACTGAAATTGGAAATTCCCTTCGGTTTCAGCAGCATATTTCTTAAGCATTTTTGCTCCAGCTACAGCAATATCAATAATTTCTTCCTTAGATTTTCTAAATACTTGCTCGCGCTGTGCCACAGATGTGGAATTGTACAAATGCACCACTGCTCTATTCGCACCCTGTAATGCTTCAAATGTTTTTTTGATAATATGTTCTCTTGACTGTGTTAAAACTTGAATTGTCACATCATCCGGAATCAAATTTTCTTCAATTAATGTACGTAAAAAGGCATATTCTGTTTCCGATGCAGCAGGAAATCCCACTTCTATTTCCTTAAACCCGACTTGTAAAAGCAATTGAAAATACTCTAACTTCTCCTCTAGACTCATAGGGATAACTAAAGCCTGATTTCCATCACGAAGATCCACACTACACCATGTAGGCGCTTCCGCAATATACTCCTTCTCTGTCCATTTCAAACTTTTCACTGGGGGCATAAAGTAACCTCTAGAATACTTTTCAATATTTTTCATCCTGACTCTTCCACCTTTTATGTTATAATAGTTCGTTATTAAAAAATAAAAAAGCCCCGTCTCTAATAAAATATAGAGACGAGGCATTGCTCGCGGTACCACTCTAATTGATTAATCATCATAATAATTAACCCACTCATTTTCGGTGGCAATCACCACCTATCTTCATAACGGTAGAAAACCGACATCCCCTACTGATTCTGTTCAGGGAGTAGCTCATGGATGAGTTCAAAGGCTATAACTACCGATTCTCACCAACCATCGGCTCTCTGACAAATTTATAAATCCTTTTACTATTTCCAATCTTTACTTAATTATTATTTAATTAAATAAGATAATATATCGATAAACTCGAGTTGTCAATACTAAATTTACTGAAAATTGAGGAATAAAACTTAATAACTACTTCATACTAATTTCTTTTTGAACTTTTTTGGTTAATTTTTCAAAAACTAAATGATAGGAATGCTGAATTAGATTTTCTATTAAGTCAGTAGGAAGATTTGAATCAAAATAAATAGAGTTCCAATGTGTTTTATTCATATAATAGCCAGGGATAATGCCTTTATGGGTTTCTCTTAGCTCTTCAGCACGTTTAGGCTCACATTTTAAAGTTATAATTGGTTTCCCTTCTGAATCTCCGCCTATCATTGCATACAGCTTCCCACCAACATGATAGCGATCTGCTTGCCAGTCTACTTGGTAATCATGAGTTGTACCAGGCAGGGTCATGCAAAAAGATTGTAGTTTTTCTTTTTCCATTAAAAAATCTCCTTTATATAAAATGGACATAAACAACTTTATTATGATGCAATAGCAAACAACATGGTTTAGCCCTCACTCAATAGTTTTGTTAGTAATTTATCAAATTTATTTGGACTGATTATTTCATGTGTAATGAACTTTCCGTCATAAAACAAACCAAAAGTTGTCCATATTGTCGGTGAATTTTGTGCTTCTTATTTAGTAGAATACTCAGTATATTCAACAAGAAATCTTTAATTGTAATTTTCATGCCTGACAGGATAATAACCGGAATTCAATAAAAGTCTATGAAAAATGGATAGCTAAATTCCGTTCTATATTGAACAATAACTTCAATTGGTTCCTCAATATTCTCTTCAGTACTTAAAGCCTCTTCGTTCTTTATAAATCCTTCGTACCAGATTTGGGTTTTATCGTTTTTATTTAACTCTTCTGTACCTTCGAAGTATATTTCAAAGTCTTTCAGATAGTAATGTTCAAATATTTCTTTTTCACTCAATTCAGTTAATACCCTTTTGTAGGCCACTACTGTTGGCCTTCCTCCACTACCCCACGGACCACCTCCATATAAAACTCCATAATCAAAATCTTGTTCAATAACTTCTGTATTTTCAGGTAGCTCGAATTCTAAAAGTTTATTTGCATATTTCTTTGCGTAAATATATTCCTGACCAACGAAAATATAAAACATAAATAATACGCATAATCCGATAATGACAAAAGTAATAGTTATTATCACCTTTGCGCTTCAGTTCATAAAAAACACCGCCTGTTTTATTAATGTACCTGCTTGTTAGTTTAATAAATTCAACAAAAAGAAGCGTTAGCCCTTTTTGGATAAACGCTAGTCTTTAAAACGACACCTATATAATAG
>JAEWMK010000188.1 GCA_023457235.1 Bacillota bacterium | reverse complement strand
TCACTGAGTTTTTTCCATTCATCCACTGTTTTTCTTTTACAAAAGCAATGGAATTTAAAGCCCAATGGTTAATTCCTACATCTTTAAAGTCTAAACCATCTAACCATAAGCGGAAGTCTGACCAAATCGCAGGATCTTCTTGGCCTAAACTCCAGCTGCCGACACCCTTTAAATTGTATTTTTGGACTAAACCAAGTTTTGCCTTAAGCGATTCATTATTTTCAAACCATACTTCATATGTGCCAGGCTTTAATGGTGGAACCCAAGATTTTAATTTAAACTCCGGATCACCAGGTGCTACTGTAAATGTTCCTTTTACACTTTCCGATTCTTTATCGTATACCACTTGAACTTGATACGTGTTCAACAGGCTTGGAATTTGGTTTAAAGAAATGGATTCACCTAAAACCCTATTCGTATTTTGGTTCTGGCTATCATTCACATCCTCCAAATTCCATACACGACCATAAAACGGAATACCTAAAACAACCTTTTCAGGAGCAACATATTTAAGAGCATAAGTAATTGATTTTTCGATAAAAGATTTACTTGCGTTTGGACCACTCGATTTAGAGCCGCCGCCTTTTTCGTCATATGTCATGATGAAAAGATAATCAACATATTTTCCTAATGCCTGATAATCATAAAATCCTTGCCAACCTTTATCTGTACCCCATGGGTTCGGAGCAACAGCAATCGAAAGTGATTTTCCAGCCGGCATTTTTTCATTTAAAATTCTAATAAAATCAGTAAATTGATCACGATAAGCGGAACCTAAACCTTCAACATCAATATTAATTCCGTCTAAATTATGATCATTGATGGCTTTCACAATTTGATCTGCAATTTTTTCGCTGTTAGCAAACATTTTCTCTCCCTTGGCCCAATTATTAGCCAAGAATGCAACTACCTTAATATTTCTATTATGCATTTCATCAATTAGTGTTTTACTATTAGCCGGGATTACAATATCTAATGTACCATCATCTAAAATTTGAAAGTATTTTGGATTTACTTGATCTAGTGCATTATTCGTGTTGTTTATATACTTGATTGGGTCAACAGCACTGTTTGAGAATAAATACGTCATGTTAAATCTTTTTTCAGCAGCATCAACTTTCATAAATGGAGTTAAGGTTAAAAGCATGGCAACAGATAATAAGATTGCTAGATTTTTCTTCATTCCACTATCCTTTCTTCTAATCTATCAAATTGTTTATCTACTATTACAATATACGAGATATAGATTTAATTCAAAAATTATGGCTGGAAACAAAGTAAAAAAATAGGCCCATTAAATTAAATAGGCACCCAAGTCTTATGGATGCCTATCGTCTTTTATATAGCTTAATACACTACCCTAATAACGCACGGTCACTTGCCATGCCAGTTCCGCGAATTCGTTTAAATTCATTAAGCAAATCTTCAATTGTTAACTTTTGCTTTTCTTCCCCGCCAACACTGAAGATGATTTGTCCTTTGTCCATCATGATTAAACGATTACCTAAATCAATGGCCTGCTGCATATTATGCGTTACCATTAATGTTGTAAGCTGGAGTTTATCTACTATTTCTTTAGTAATATTCGTAATTAACTCCGCCCTTGAAGGGTCAAGGGCTGCTGTATGTTCATCCAACAATAAAATTTTCGGCTCCGTAAATGTTGCCATTAAAAGTGAAAGAGCCTGCCGCTCGCCACCAGATAGAAGACCAACCTTTGCATTTAAACGATTTTCTAATCCCATGTGTAGGCTTGCAAGTTGTTCTTTGAAATGCTCACGGCGTTTCTTAGTAACACCTTTACGTAAGGTTCGTGTTGTCGACCGCGAATAAGCCATTGCCAGATTTTCTTCAATTGTCATTGTCGGAGCAGTGCCCGCCATCGGGTCTTGAAACACACGTCCAATGAGCTTTGCCCGCTTATATTCCGGCAAATTTGTTACATCATCTCCATCAATTGTAACGGTCCCTACATCAGGGGTTAATGCCCCAGAAATCATATTCATTAATGTTGATTTTCCTGCTCCATTACTACCAATAACTGTTACGAAATCTCCAGGCATTAAAGATAAATTAATTTGGTTTAGGGCAATTTTTTCATCTAATGTTCCTTCGTTGAACACCTTATAGATCTGTTTTAGATGCAACATGATGCTCGCCCCCTTCGCCAGCTATATTCATTTGTTGAATTCTCTTTTTATATTTTCGTTTCTTTTCCTTTTGAGCATCTATAATCTTAGGAATAATAAGCGCTAGAATAACAATCGTTGCTGTTATTAGTTTCATGTCGCCTGTTTCTAAAAACTTTACTTTCAGTGCTAAAGCAAGCACAATTCTATAAATAATCGCTCCACCGATAACCGCTAAGGTCGTGCGTGCAATAGTTTTCGTTCCAAATAATGCTTCACCAATAATAACAGAAGCTAAACCAATTACAATCATACCAATTCCCATTCCAACGTCACTAAAGGAATTATATTGTGCAATTAATGCACCTGAAAAAGCAACCAATGCATTAGAAATACCTAAACCAACAATAGTCAGAGTATCTGTATTCGCAGAAAAACTCGAAATCATCTTTTTATTATCACCAACAGCTCGTATAGCCAAGCCAATTTCTGTACGTAAAAACCAATCAGTAATGAACTTTATTACAAATGTGACAATTAACATAAAAAATATAATGGCCCATGTTTTTGGTAAATAATTTTGTAAACCTATATTCGTTAATAAACCACTAATCCCATCATCAATTCCTAGGGATTTCCAAAAACTAGTTAACTTTGTAATAGTAGTCTCTTGATTTAATAGTGGCACATTCGATTTTCCCATAATTCTAAGGTTAATAGAATATAGGGCAATCATCATTAATATTCCTGAAAGTAATGCATTAATTTTACCTTTCGTATGAAGCAACCCCGTAATACATCCGGCTAAAAATCCAGCTAACAAAGCAACGATTGTTGCTAGAAATGGATTTACCCCGTTAACAATAAGGACGGCAGTAACTGCCGCCCCTGTTACAAAGCTTCCGTCAACTGTTAAATCTGGAAAGTCTAAAATCCGGAAAGAGAGGTAAACACCTAGAGCCATTATTGCATATATAATTCCCGATTCTATGGAGCCAAATATTGCTATGAACATTAACGCTCATCCTCTCAACCATTTTGTTATTCCTGTACCTAGTGTTCTATTATTCTGCGTATTCAGCAATGCCATCCCACTCTGGCTTTAATTCAATCCCCATTTCAGCTGCTGCTTTTTTATTAATTAACAGCTTTAAGTTTTGTGGATATTGAACGGGTAGATCGGCTGTTGTTTTTTCACCTTTTAAAATTTGTGCAGCCATTTGTCCTGCTTCAAAACCGATATCATAGTAATCAAATCCATAAGCCGCAAATCCGCCGCGGGCTACAGAATCTAATTCTCCAACAAATAAAGGTATATCATTTTCGTTTGCCACTTGAACAACACTTTCCAATGCAGAAACAACTGTATTATCAGTAATGATATAAATAACATCAGCAGCTCCAACTAATGATTCAGCGGCTGTTTTCACATCAGCAGATGTAGAAACAGATGCTTCGACAATCTCCAGGTCTGTTCCTTCCATCGCTTTTTTCACAAGATCAATCTGAGCAACTGAGTTTTGTTCACCAGCATTATAAATCATACCAACTTTATTTCCTTCAAAATACTGATCAATAAATTTAACTGTATTTGGAATTGCTTCCGGATGAGTATCGGTTGTACCCGTGATATTAGCACCCGGCTTGTCCATTGCTTCTACTAACTCAGCACCAACAGGGTCTGTTACGGATGTAAATACAATTGGAATATCCTTCGTTGCATTTAAAGCCCCTTGTGCCATTGGTGTGGCATTTGCAAAGATTAAGTCGACTTGGTCACCAACTAAATTATTCGCAATTGTTAAAGTATTATTTGCATCAGCTTGAGCATTTTGATCGTTATATTCAACTGCCAATCCTGCTTCTTCTAACGCCTTTTTAAAGCCTTCTGTTGCCGCATCTAATGACGGATGTTGAACATACTGCGCTACCCCAACCTTATACGTTGCTGTTTCCTGTGCTGGTTCCTTTTCTGCCTGACCTTGGTCTCCCGTCGTTGCTTCTTGTCCACCACCACAGCCTGCTAATAACATCAAACTTAAAACCGAACTACCAACTGCCATTTTCCAATTCATGAATGTTGCCCCCTTTTTATTTTTTTACCTTACTACCAAATTACTTTATTACTTGAATCCTTTTCTGTATTAAATTATACAGAAATATTAGAAAACTTCAATCTTTACTTTATCAATTTTAATAAAATTCAATATATTAAAATATTATTTTCAATGAATATATAAAAAGCTACCTCAAAATTGAGATAGCTAAAATAATAAGTTGAAAAAGTCCTCTTTTTCTATATTTCCAAAATAGTAAGTAAAGTCTATACCCTCCAGCGCATTTTCAACTGCCTGCTTTTCATAGCGTATACCTGTAAGCTTTTTTGAGATATCTTCCACATCACCTACACCGAAAAAGTCACCAAAAATTTTACAGCTTTCAATGATTCCTTTGTCGACGACAAGTCTTATATCAATTTGGCCTACAGGAAAACGATGGGAACGCTGCAAATTGAACTTTGGTGATTTCCCATAATTCCAGTCCCAATTTCGATAATGCTCATCTGCAATTTTTTCGATCTTGCTCCAATCCTCTTCAGTTAATTTATACTCCGGTACAGCCCCATCTGTATCAAATATAAACATGAGCAACATTTCCCTAAATTCTTCAACCGTCATTTTAGTAGTTAAAAATTCACTAATATTCGCTACACGGCTACGGACTGATTTAATCCCTTTAGATTGAATTTTGTCCATTTTAACATTTAATGCGGAAACGACACTGTCAATATTGGAATCGAACATTAAAGTACCGTGGCTGAACATTCGACCTTTGGTTGAAAATTGGGCATTGCCGGAAATTTTCCTTCCCTCTACAGTAATGTCATTCCGGCCGCTAAGTTCAGCGTTCACACCTAATTTGTGAAGGGCGCTTACAACTGGTTCGGTAAATTTCCTGAAATTATGGAAGCTATTGCCGTCGTCTTTAGTAATAAAGCTGAAATTAAGGTTACCAAGGTCGTGGTAAACCGCCCCGCCTCCGGAAAGGCGTCTAACCACGTGGATTCCATTTTCCTCTACGTATTTCGTGTTGATTTCCTCGATTGTATTTTGATTTTTACCAATAATAATGGATGGTCCATTTATGTAAAAAAGAAGATAAGTTTCATTTATGTCAAGATTTTTAACCGCAAATTCTTCAATTGCCAGATTTATTCTTGGGTCTGTTATCCCTTGATTATTTATAAACAGCATCGTTCTACCTCTCCCTTTCGTGTTTTAGTTAAAGGTCCAGCCTTCCTTCGCCAGTTCAACGGGCCCATTATATTCAGTGCTAGCTTGGGTAACTAAGTCTGAATGGTCCCCGTAATGTGGAAGGTGGGTGAGCAACAGCTTTTTTACTCCTGCTCCTTTTGCAATTTGGCCCGCTTCTGTACTTGTCATATGGCCGGAAATGGAGCCATCTTTGCCACTATAGAGATTGCATTCACAAATTAATAGATCTGCATCTTTAGCAAAATCAACAAACTCGGGTAAATAACTGGAATCAGCTGTATATACGATCGTTTTTTCACCATTTGTTATCCGCATTGCATAACAAATAACCGGATGTTTTGTCTTCATGAATCGTATCGAAAAAGGACCTAGTTTTAATTCTTGTTCCGGGTTGTAGGCATAGCCCTTTGTAAATGGCTGTTTCGTTAAGCTTTCAAACCCAGCCTGATCGGATACATGCCCATAAATAGGCAGCTCTTCCTTGCCTTTTCCAAGCATTGTATTAATCATTCTTGCATACTGGAGTGGCCCAAGATCGGCAATATGGTCATGGTGATAGTGCGAGAGAATGACAGCATCAAGATCCATAACATTTACGTATTGCTGGACCTTTGATAATACGGCACTGCCACAGTCAATTAATAAATTATAATCATTGTCCTGCACAAGATATCCTGATGTAGCAGAATTCGCTTGTGGAAACCCACCCCAGAACCCAACAACTGTGAACTTCATATGAAATTACATCTCCTTTTACTAGATGTTTTTACTTCCCAATATTATCAAATTACTTAAATAAAATAAAATCCGCGAAAAATTCGGTTTATTGTGTTAAAACAGTTATTGACATCTCGGTTCTGTTATAATACAATTACTTTAACGTCATAAAAACGGGAGGGATTGCAAATGGTACAGAGTTCAACTGAGTTTTTCAAAAATTTACCACCTAAAACATGTTGTGATTGTGGTGCTGTAATTGATGAGATGGCAGAATCTTATATGAATCAATGCGATCACTGTTTACGTGACGTTGAATAATACTTATCCTAATACATTGGGTTTTTAGAACCTGAATGTTATACACTTCTACCCCATTGACAGCTAGTTAGCTGTCCTTTTTTTGTTGGAAAAGCGAAGAGGTTTAAAGCGTGCTAATAGGATAGCCCCTTGGAAGGGTAACAAATAAGCGGAAGTTTTTCGGTTATTTACAAAATGGAGCTCATTTCGGACTAAATAAGCGGAGGTTTTCCGGTTATTCAAAGAAAAGTCGCCCATTTTTGCGGTTTAAAATCAAATAGGAGGAATGTCTCCGTCTATTTTAGCTAATTTACGTCCAATTTCCTCATTAAGCGAAATTCCTCCGTCTATTTATTAGAACAAATTTAAAAAAAGGTAGCAAAAAGCAACAATATCTTTATAAAGGAGCCAAAATAATGAAAATATTCCGCAAGTCGGATATTGCAACCGAGTTTGATCGGATACCGTGAAAAAATAATGATTTAATACAAACTCAAGTTTCTAAGCGTTAAGATCTCACTTCCCCGAAATACCCAGATGTTCATTCGTGTCCGATCACTTTAGGGAGCGGTATTCGGCTTGTGGAATATCCGCTTAAAGCAGAAAAAGAGCCTAATATGACTAGGCTCTTTCTAAATACTCCAACACACGTTTCACCGCTGCTTCTCCTTGGTCGATGCAATCAGGTACTCCCAATCCTTCATAGGAAGCTCCTGCTAAGAATACGCCTGGGAGCTCCTTGCGCATCTTTGCAGTGATATCCCTCATCCGTTCTTTATGGCCAACGGTATATTGCGGCATTGAATCATGCCATCTTGTAATGACGGTTAATTCCGGTGCTGAAACGATATTCATTGTTTTATTTAAATCCTTGAGTACTGTTTCGACAATTTCCTCATCTGAGCGGCTGACAATTTCTTCATCCCCTGGTCTACCAACATAGCAACGGAGTAGCGCTTTCCCTTTTGGAGCTGAATGCGGCCATTTTTTATGCGTCCAGGTCACAGCTGTCATCGAATAACCACTGTCACGGGAAATGATGAAGCCCGTGCCATCAATATCCTGTTGAATCGCCGATTCTGGAAATGCCAAAGCAACATTTGCTACAGATGTTGATGGGACATTGTGAAAAGGCTCAAAAAACGGGTATTGTGAAAAAATTTGTGCTGTTTGTTTATGCGGTACACATACGATGATACTATCGGCTTTTATTTCTTCTCCTGAAGATAAATGTAAAGTGTAATGGTCACCATTTTGCTCCACTATTTCGACTGAAACTCCCTTTACTACAGATCCGGGGTTTAGTTTTGCTTCAATAGCGTGAACAAGTGATTCAAGTCCACCCTTCAATGATAGGAACATTCCACCGCTTTTTTTACCGGTTGTTGCTGTCTTTGTTGGTTTTGGTTTCGGTGTTGTTTTTTTCATCCCTAGGATTAAACTGCGATGTTTTTGCTCGACCTCATAAAATTGCGGGAAGGTTGCCAGCAGACTCATTTGGTCGATATCACCGGCATATATTCCCGAAAGAAGCGGCTCGATCAAGTGGTCAACCACTTCATTTCCAAATCTTCTTCGGAAAAATTTCCCCAATGATTGATCCCCCTTCACACTTGAAGGCGGCAGAATGAAGTCACCACCTGCACGAATTTTTCCGATCGGGCTGAACATACCGGACATTGCAAATGGTGCAATCTTTGTCGGAATCCCCATGATCGCCCCACCCGGCATGGAATGAAGTTTATCTTTAACTAATATGTAGGATTTCCCTGTTCCATTATTAACCAATTGATCCTTTAAGCCCGCTTCTTCCGCAAGTCGGGAAGCACTCATTTTTCTTGCTAAAAAAGAGTCTGGCCCCTTCTCAATTACATAGCCGTTTTCGGCATAAGTTTGAATTTTTCCGCCCAAACGATCAGAGGCCTCAATCAACATCGTCTCAACCAGAAGGTTCTTCTCTTTTACCTCTTTTTGTAAATAATAGGCAGCTGTTATTCCGGCGATCCCACCACCGATGACAACAACCTTTTTATTTTCTATGTTCACGATTATTCGCCTACTTCTTGAAGTTTTTTTGTGACAACATTACTGAGTGCCTCAATAAACTTTGGATTAGCGTTCGGCATCTCTGGACGATAATAGTTGGCTCCTAATTGATCCGTGACGACCTTACACTCAAAGTCATTATCATACAGTACCTCTAAATGGTCAGATACAAAACCAACTGGTGCATAAACAAAGGTCCGATAACCTTTATCCAGATAAAGCTCTTTAGTTAGATCTTGAACATCCGGACCTAACCATGGATCAGGTGTATTGCCTGCACTTTGCCAGCCAATTTCATAATTTGTTACACCTGCTTGTTCGGCGATTAATTTAGCCGTTTCTTCCAGTTGATTCGGATATGGGTCACCTGCTGCTATTATTTTTTCAGGTAAGCTGTGTGCCGAAACAATCAAAACAGCATTTTTCTTTTCCTCTTCGGCAAAATTATTAAAGATAGCTTTAATCTGATCTGACCAAAATTGTAAAAATAGCGGCTCCTCATACCACGATTCAATAAAATGAAATTTTAAGCCTCCCAGTTTGTCAGCTTCTGCCTCGGCACGACCATTATAGGACTTTACACTAAATGTTGAATAATGAGGCGCGAGCACGATTCCAATCGCTTCTTCAATTCCATCATTTTTCATTGCCTGTACGGCATCTTCGACAAAAGGCTCAATATGCTTTAATCCCAAATACATTTTAAATTCTATATCATCATGCACTTCATTTAACTTTGCTTCGAGTGCCTCTGCTTGTTTTTTTGTAATTTCTGCAAGGGGAGATATACCGCCAATTGCTTCATATCTATCTTGCAAGTCTTTCAGCATCTCCGGCGAAGGTTTTCTCCCCCGTCGAATATGGGTATAATAACGCTCGATATCTTCTTCCTTATACGGGGTCCCGTACGCCATTACTAAAAGTCCAATTTTTCTTGTTGTCATTATGTCACCTCTATACGTACTGAAAGTCGTGCAAAAAAAGCTTCGCACGACTAATCATTATCTTTCTATTTACCAAGCTTACTAGCTGAATATTCGTGAACAAAGGCAGTTAACTTTTGTAGTGTTTCTACTTGAACATCAGGAAATACACCGTGCCCAAGATTGAAAATATACCCTGGTTGCGCCATTCCTTGATCAAGAATTTCTTTAGCTCTTTCTTCAATAACATTCCATGGAGCTAAAAGTAAAGCTGGATCTAAGTTACCTTGAATTGTTTTTGTAATTCCCATTTTTCTTGCTTCAGCAATAGGTAATCTCCAGTCCAAACCAACTACATCAAGAGGAAGGTCATGCCATTCTTTAACAAGATGGCTTGCTCCTACTCCAAACATAATAAGCGGAACATCTTTTTCACGTAGTTCTGAAAAAATTCTTGTCATGATTGGTTTAATAAAATAACGGTAATCTGCAGCATTTAAAGCACCTACCCAAGAATCAAAGATTTGGATCGCTTTTGCACCCGCATCAATTTGTGATTTCACATAGGTTACTGTCATTGTAGCGAGCTTGTCCATTAATTTAAACCAGGCCTCAGGCTGTGCATACATAAAAGCCTTCGTTTTATTATAATTTTTAGAAGGTCCCCCTTCAATCATATAGCTGGCAAGTGTAAAAGGAGCCCCTGCAAAACCGATTAAGGGTACATCCAATTGTTCATTGACTAATAATTTAATTGTATCTAATACGTA
>JAEWMK010000187.1 GCA_023457235.1 Bacillota bacterium | reverse complement strand
GAAATAGGTTATTCATGTGAAAAAATTCACGAACTAGCTGAAAAGGGCATTATTAAAAAGTCATAATACAAAACAATTGCTGGATGGAGGGAAGACCCTCTCGTCCAGCAAAGAAATGAACCATTATTGACAACATAACCAACAAAATTATTAAGAAGGTGTTAATAGATGAGAGTAATTGCATGTTGTAAAGCGGTACCTGAGGAACAAGATATTGTGATTTCAAAAGATAGACAAGTTTCCTTTGAAAAAGCGGAATGGAAGTTTGGATCCTATGATCTCAACGCTGTTGAAGCGGGAAAACAAATTGTTGAAGCTGCAGGAGGCCAACTATCTGGTTTGTGCGCCGGAGGAAAAATCCTTGAAAACGCAAAGCTGAAAAAAGATATCCTATCTAGAGGCTTGGATGACTTATATACGGTGAGCGATGAAGCAATGGAACAAGCTGACACCTATCAATCTGCAAAAGTACTAGAAGCAGCTATTAAAAAAATGGGTAACTTTGATCTTATCTTATGCGGTGCAGGATCCTCTGACTTTTATGCACAGCAAGTCGGAAATCAATTAGGTGAATTACTAGGAGTACCGGTAGTCAACGCTGTGAATAAGATTACACCTGATGGGGATAAAGTCATTGTAGAACGTACGCTAGAAAACGAGATTCAAGTTTTAGAGATTTCATTACCTGCTGTTTTATCTGTTACATCTGAAATCAATGTCCCTCGTATTGCGGGAATGAAGGATATTATTGCTGCCAATAAGAAACCGGTAACGAAATTCACGTTAGCTGATATCGAGGCAACAGATTATCAACCTTCAAGTTTAGTAGTTAGTACACTCGCACCTGAACAGGTGGAGCGCCGTTTAAATATATTTGAAGGCGAATCAGAAGATGTTGTCGATGCATTTGTAAAACTAATTAGTGCTGAATTGAAGTAATTAGATAAAAAGAGGTGGAGATATCATGACAGTAAAAAAAGTATGGATAATAACTGACGATCAAAATACTATTGGGGAATTATGCGGTGGCGGACGCAAACTTGGCGAATATGTAACAGCCGTTTTATTTGGGAACCAAGCCCAAGCAGAGGAAGCAGCTTTCCTAGGAGCGGACCAAGTCTATTTATTTGAACAAAATAGTGATGCCATGATTGAAGCAAATTCCAGCACAATAGTGGAATTGCTTCGTGAAGAAAAGCCAAACCTTGTGATGGTTTATTCTTCTACAAAAGGAAAGCTTATTGCTGGAAAAATTGCATCACAGCTAGGTACTAGCACGTTATCAAATATTTCCGAGTTTGCTGTAGAAGATGGCAGCATTATCGTCAAACATATGGTTTACGGCGGGGCAGCCATTAGAACGGAAAAAGCATTATCCGAAACAGTAGTTGCAACAACTGGAACAGGTGTATTTGAAGCAATACCAAAAGATGAATCAAGACAAGTAAATGTGACTAAGCTTGAAACTAAAGCTGAGCAGCCTGGTATTCGTGTTCTAGAAACTCGTCCAAAACAAGGAGAAGCTGTAAATTTAAGTGCTGCAAAACGAGTTGTTGGTGTAGGAAGAGGTTTTGCATCTAAAGATGACTTGAAAATGGCAGAGGAACTTGCTTCTATAGTAGGCGCTGAGATGGCATGTAGCCGTCCTATCGCTGAGGGCGAGAAGTGGATGAGCAAAGAGCGCTATATCGGTGTATCAGGTGTAGTTCTTAAACCAGATATCTATCTTTCTATTGGTATATCAGGTCAAATTCAGCATATGGTTGGGGTTAATCAGGCGAAAACATTAGTGGCCATCAATAAGGATAAAAATGCACCAGTTTTCAAACAGGTTGATATTGGTCTTGTCGCTGATATTTATAAAGTACTACCACAGATTATTGAAAAACTTAAAGCCTAGTGAGTTCTAGGCTTTACCAAAATTTTTATGCAGAGGTGAGAAGCGTTGAGCGAGAACGGATTTGACGCCATTATTGTTGGGGGAGGTCTTGCTGGTTCAACTGCAGCTTATGTTTTGGCGCAGGAGGGCCTTGAGGTTCTACTCATTGAAAGAGGAAATTACGGTGGTTCTAAAAATATGACTGGAGGGCGTCTCTACGCTCACAGTTTAGAAAAAATAATTCCTAACTTTGCCGAAGAAGCACCAGTTGAAAGAAGAGTTGTAAAAGAACGTATTTGCATGATGACGGAACAAGATGCAGTAACAATGGACTATCATTCCCCGCGCCTTGCTAAAAAGGGCAGTGATTCCTATGTCGTGATGCGTGGTGAGTTTGACCGCTGGCTTTTTGAAAAAGCGGAAGAAGCAGGTGCCGTTACTGCAGCTGGAATAAGGGTAGATGAATTAATTATAGAAAATAACCGTATCACAGGTGTAATTTGCGGCGGGGAAGAAATGAAGGCTGATGTTGTTATTTTAGCGGACGGTGTCAACTCCCTTCTAGCGGAAAAAGCCGGACTAAGAGAAAGGGTCAAGCCATCCCAGGTGGCTGTTGGCGTCAAGGAGGTCTATGGACTGCCTAGAGAGGTAATTGAAGACCGCTTTGGGTTAACTGGCAATGAAGGTGCAGCCTGTTTGTATGCCGGTTCCCCAAGTAACGGACTTGTCGGTGGGGGCTTCCTGTACACGAATAAGGAAAGTATCTCCATTGGTTTAGTTTTAGGTCTTGAGCATATCGGTGAAAGTAACAAAACAATCGATGAAATGCTAACTGCATTTACGAGTCATCCTGAAGTTGCCCCTTTAATTAAGGATGGCAAGCTTCTTGAAAGAAGCGGTCATGTCGTTCCTGAAGCAGGATTATCAATGGTTTCAACCTTATATGGTGATGGCTTCCTCATTTGTGGTGATGCTGCAGGATTTTGTTTGAATATCGGCTATATGGTTAGAGGAATGGATTTAGCGATAACATCCGGAGAATTGGCAGCCAAGGCAGTTCTTGAAGCGAAGAAAAGAGGCAACTTTAGCGCAGCAACGCTCAAGAGCTACAAAACAATGCTTGACCAAAGCTTTATCATGAATGACCTGGATGTATATAAAAACTTCCCGGGATTTATGGAAAATCCCCGCATTTTCAACCATTATCCTGCCATGCTAGCAGATATTATGGCAGACATGTTTGTGATAGACGGAAAGCCTGCTGTTCCATTACGCAAAAAAGCGATGAAGCATTTAAAGTCTGTCGGTCTTATGAATCTAGCAAAAGATGGTCTAAAGGGGGTTAAATCCGTATGAGTGTATCTATTGAAGAAAAGTTAGGCGTAAATAAGTATTTTGTAGACGAGGGAAATGCTCATATTGAGATTGATCCTAATTACCCTGATATGAAGGAGAAAATAAAGCTCGTTAATGCCTGTCCGGGTGGTTTGTACAAGCTCAACGAAAATGGAAGCCTGTCATTTGATTATGCCGGCTGTCTAGAATGCGGAACATGCAGGATTCTGTGCTTAGGTACGATTATTAAGAAATGGGAGTTTCCTGAAGGAACAATGGGAGTAGAATTTCGACACGGATAATCTACTGTGGCATCTTACTGATGAGTAATAGGCTATATAGAGATAACGATGCTTAGCAAATATAACAGGTGTCAGATTTGAGTTATGTTAAGAGGTGGAGGAAATGGCAGATATAGTGGGGAACAAGACTATACGAGATATCTGGGATGAGATGGCCCGGATTAACAGTGAAAAAACGGTCTTGATCTTTCATGGCTGCGATGATAAGGTACAGGAATTTTCTTATCAACATTTTAACGAAGAGATCAATAAGACGGCCAATCTTTTCCTTGATTTAGGAATAAAAAAAGGGGACAAGGTTGCGATTCAGCTTTATAACTGCCCTGAGTTTTTAATGACTTGGTTTGGACTCGCAAAAATTGGAGCTATCATGGTTCCTTTAAATACACAATTAACCCAAGAGGAATGCGAATATATCATTAATAAATGCGGTAATGTTGTAGCTGCCGTTATTGAAGAAGTGTTTTTGCCTTACTACCATACCAATGGGCAAATTCTGGATAATGGCATCAAACATTTACTGCTTGCCCGAAGTAAAGACCATACTCCTGGTACGATCAACTTTTGGGAAAATAAAGAAGCACAACCCGTAGAACTAAAGGAAAACAGACCTTTAACGAGTGATGATGTTGCGGAAATCTTGTTTACATCAGGTACCACCTCCATGCC
>JAEWMK010000186.1 GCA_023457235.1 Bacillota bacterium | reverse complement strand
AGATAATAGAATCCCCCGTTTTAAGTATATATGTATATAATTTACTCATTCCTTATCCATCCCCCTTTTGAAAATGCCGTCTTATTTAAGAGAATTATAACAGCAAAAAACAACAAAAAAATTTAACAGAGCCATTCAATAAAGGATAAGTCTTTAATAATTCTCTTGTTCATTAATAAAAGTCGGGCATAATTTTGGAATAACAAATGCAGTAAATACTTCACCTAAGCCAGTTTGAGGCTGATTCTGTAGCGCTTTCGAAAAGGAACTATTGGCAAAACTCAGTGGAATTGCAAACTCCCCCGAATAAACTGCATCTTGGTTGTTAATATACCTTCCTTTTGTTGCTTTACAGTCACAAATTTTCTCTTCAAGATTAAGACTAAAAATATGATTGCATTTCAAACATAGCAAAAGCTTCACCCTTTATTCACCCCTTTTACTATCTATCAATTTCTTCTGATTAATTTCTTTCCTTTTACCCATCTATTTCGTCTTGTAATGCTTTTGGCATACAATCACCTAAAAATGCTAATAAAGCCTTTATGCTTTAAATTGAACAACCTCATTCTTGTTCCAGTCCATCATATGTCTCCCCATTTACTATTTACCACAGCGTAACTTGAAACACCCTTCATTGTAAAAATAAACTTATGAGAAATTATTAAAGTTCCATATCTTTTTAGCAATACTGGCAAGATGCTCACTTCGCTTTTCAATTTCATCGAACGTCCATCGATCCTTCTTGCAAAGATCTTTCGTTAAGCAAATAACAGACTGTTCATATTTCTTTTTCTTCTCACTAAACGGATTATTTGAAGCAGTAATATTTAATTCACTACCAAGCAGCGTTAAATTACCTATCCTATTCACATATAAGGGGTATTCTGAAGCTCTATTTCCTAATTCAATTTTCCAAGTATTATCTATGTTCAATGCCCTCTTTCTAACCGGTTCTCTAGGCATGATATGCTCTATATGAACATCAGTCCGGGTATTAATCATTTTTTCTTTCGTATTATTGGTTAAATCATTTTCAATCATTTCAAGTATATATTTTGTTTGTGCTGACCTAGCAAAATCTCGACTTTGAAAATTAAGATAAAACTCGGTATCGCTGGGCGTTCTTTTTTTCAAATATTCGATTATATACTTAACCGGTTTTTCTTGTTTAAAAGCTTCCAACGCTAAATGATTATAGATTCTATCGATATCACGCGTGGAAATGTTGCATATACTTCTTCTAAGTGTGAACACCTCAATTGCTTCCAAAATTTTAATTAAATGTTCCTTTTGTAAATTTTCTGACAAGCATTTTAAGAGAAGTGTATAACAAGTAGTTGCCTCTATACGAACAATAGTATTTAAACGATCATCCACTTCTTTTATCCCTAACATTGCATTATATAGCTTTACATATAGCTCCGATTTAAGCCAAATATCCTCCACTAGCCCTAAAATATTATCTGAATTATCAATTAGCCTTTGATATTTTGAATATAACTTGGGTATTGGCACGATTCCATATTCAATTGAAAACAAATAATGCCTAAAAAACCTTACCTTATCATGACGAACGGATTCGATTTCTTTCAAGTTTTCAATAATACTATCCCATATCTCAATGCACTCTTCTAACATCGTTTCATTATTAGAAATATTACTTAGGAGATAGTTTTTTATTAAATCGACGGAGGTAAGGGATAAACCACGGTTATTTAAGCTCTCAAACAATCTAAAAGCATCGTAATATGAATCAGTAACCATTAAAACTAGATCAAGTGAATCTAACAATTTTGTATAAATCTTTTGCCATTGATAATTACCTTCTTGAAGTTTTTCTTTAAAGAAATAATAGGCCTGAACAATTTTTTCTGACTTAAACTCATCTTTTGTAATTCGTTTTTCGATTAACTTTTTAAAAACTTTATTATCCTTCCGGCCTAATATTAATTTGGCCTCTACATCATCAATCGTTGAACTTTTTAAGAAATAATTGTTTATATAAGTCGCCCTGTCTTTGTCAAACTCTTCTGCTAAGTCACGTATAGCTGTTAAAAAAATTAAGATTGTTGTAATCCGTTGTTGTCCATCAACTACTTCAAAATAACCGAACCCATTGCGGCGATTTTGACTAATTGTTATTACAAATCCTAAAAAATGTGTTTCATCATCTTCAAGTCTTAATAAGTCTTCCCACAAATCGTTCCACTGATCTTTTCCCCAATCATACTGTCTTTGATAAAGAGGAATTTGATAAACTTCATTCACACTGCCAAGCAGTTTCCCTATGCTCAGTCTTTTCGTATCTATTGACAACTTTTTCACCTCATAGAATAGAGCATTTTCTTTATGATATTAAATATATACAAATTTGTATCATTATAAACAAAATAATACAAAAATGTATCTTTCGTAATTTTTATATTCTTTTTTGCTATGCTGATTCAAGAATAAATTATAAATAGTAAAATGAGGGTTTGAATATGATAAATTTAGGTGAAAGATTGCGGAGTATCAGAAAAGATAGAGGCATTTCCAGTTATCAGCTTGAATTTTTATCAGGAATTACTCAAGCCACTATTAGTAGAATAGAAAATAATAAACATTCTCCATCCATTGACACATTATTAAAGATTTGTAATGCTCTTGAAATTTCAATCATTGATTTACTTTTTGAAATTCACGATGAACTTCCAGATGATATGATTAACCTTATAAATACTGCAAAACAATTAACTCCCCAACAAAGAAAAAAAGTTACTGAAATGCTTCAATCTTTTTTTCCTAAAAACTAATTTTATCTTAAATAAATATGTGACTTAAAAAGGTCTAGAGCGTAATTGCATACGTTCAAGACTTTTTTACATCATTTTAAATATGATGTGTAAGCGATTCATATTTCACGGTATAAACCGGATACCCACATTTACCTTTAGTAACGATAATTTCACTCTAGTAATGTTAACTTTTCCTTATCTGGCAATTAAAAAATCCCATTTATGGCAGTTTGTTTATTGAATAGAAAAAAGCTGGAAACATGCAAAAAATGAATACAAACTAAACTTGCATATTTCCAGCTTTTGATTTTGGATATTAAACAAAAGCGCCCTTTTATTGAATAATCACTTCCATATATTGTACGTATTCGTTGGGTTAGATAAAATTTAAATAAATTAGTTTGTTTAGCAAACAATAATCTTAGTGTTATCATTTAACACTAAGATTCAATGTGGAGGGATATATTTTGAATATTCTTTTCAGCTTATTTTCAAGCTTAATTATTTTGAGTATTAGAGTAGCATTCTTAATTAGTAGTACAACCAAAAAATTAACATCTTTGTTAAGAATGCCATCTTTAACTTAGCTTTGGTATGGAGTATTCCGTAAGTATCCCCTAATTCGCGTTGTTGTAGAAAAAGGCAAGCATAAAATTGTGCTTGTCTTTTTAGTGAGCTTTAATTTTCTTTACAAATTTCTTCTTGTGAAATTCAATGGAACTTATTATTCAAAAAATTTCATATCGCTAGCCATATTGGTAAATAATATCCAAGAGGTGATAACGTGAATAAAGATAAATTAAAACTCACATCTTCTGAAATAGGATCACTGTGGGGAGAATATGTAAATGGAACAGCCGTTGATATTGTAAATAGATATATGTTCTCTATTATTGAGGACGAGTCCATAAAATCCATTTTTCAAGATGCAATCGAGACGTTTACAAAACAAAAGAAACAAATCACAACTTTTATTGAGAACGAAGGATTTCCAGTTCCAATTGGTTTTACTGAATCTGACCTCTTTAAAGGTAAACCAAAATTATTCACTGACATATTTTGTTTGAATTATTTACATATCATGACATTACATGGTTTGCTAGGACACTCAACCTCATTGGGCGTTTCTGTAAGAGAGGACTTACGGTATTTTTATGATTCCTGTGATAATGATGGGAAAAGAATGTATCATCAAACCATTGATTTATTGCTTGAGAAAGGAAGTTTTCAGAGAGACCCATTATTTTATCCAGCAAATAACCCTGAATATGTTTCCAGCCAAGATTTCATAGATGGTTTTTTCGGAAAGGGTAGGATGTTAGCAGCGACAGAAATCATAAGCATTTCTTTCAACCTTAAAAAAAGTATTATGGCAAAATCTCTTTCAATCGCATTCAGTCAAGTCACACAAACAAAAGAGGTAAGAAAATTTTTAGAGCATGCCGAAAAAACGGCTGACCAACAAATAAAAGCCTTTTCTAAAATTATGCAAACAGATAATTTACCAGTTCCTAAGTCGTGGGAGACCGAAATTACTACTTCAACAGACTCTCCTTTTTCCGATAAGTTAATCATGTATCATACTGGTTTCTTATTCCAAGCTGCACAGGCTTATCACGGGGCTGGTCTAGCTTCAGCGATGCGGACAGACCTTGTAGCCACTTACGAAAGCACCATTCTACAAAATCTAATGGTTACTAAAAAGTGGTTTAATATTATGGTACAAAATAATTGGTTAGAGCAACCACCTCTTGCTCCTAATCGAAAAGAAATTGCAAAAGAAAAGTAATTATTAGGTATACAATGAATAAGAGTGTATTTGAAAAACTAATGTGGAGTATTGCACTTCCGGGATTTGGTCAGTATTTAAACGGAAAATACTTTAAAGGTACAGTTTTCTTAATTCTTGAATTACTTATAAATGTACAAGCTAATTTTAATCAGATTATATTTTTAAGTTTTCACGGGGAAATAAGTGATGCCATAAAACATGCCAATTATCAGTGGCTGATGTTTTACCCCTGTTTATATTTTTTTGCGATGTGGGACGCGGTAAAAGATGCAGGTGGAGGGAAAGATTCTTATTCTTTTCTTCCATATGTGTTTAGTGCATTTTTTGTAACCGTTGGATTGATTTTTTCCCCAAACGTAACGGTATTTGGGGTGTTATTTGGTCCAGTTTGGCTCCCAATATTGTTTGTTTTTCCCGGAATAATTCTCGGAAGTTTTATTAGAAATATAAATAATTTTTCTTAAAACCATCCTCTACGGACTAATAAAGAAGGATGGTTTTTAATGCTGAAAGCAGTAAAGTTTATTTAACTAAACTAACCCTTATAGTACAAAAAACATACACAACATTATTCATTTTTATTTAAGAATATGGCCCGATTGTTCAATATGAAAGATGGCTTTTGTGATACAATATTTGTGAAAAATGGAGAAGAATTGATGAGAGGTGTAAATTATGGACGATAAGACTAAAACAATGTTTTTGCTGAACCCCGAAAGGAGTTTCAATGAATATAAAAATAAAAAATTTATAAACGAAATAGATAGCCTTTCCGAAACAGAGAAGAGTGTTCTAAAACTAATTAAAAATAAAAATGAAGTCGTATCTTACGAGATAGAGGAAAAGTCTATATTCTTACAATTCTTTGATGGTGTAGAAGATATGAGAATTCAATTCTATATTAATGAACAAGGAAATATCCAAGCTAGGATAGTTATTTAACTAAACAGTATATAAATTCAAGCTATAAAATCGGCATCAAAATGGCCGGTCTACTTGTAAAAGCTTTTATGACGTAGGAATAACCAGCGCAGGGAAGTGGGCGACCATTTTGATGCTTATGTCGAAAAAATTAATATGGATTTATATAGCACCATTATTAACCTTTTAGAGAATCGGTAATAGATTTGAGATTCAATCAAACTATCATGTGCCTCAGACTCACAAAAACGCACCTATTTGCCACTTTAATGCCAATCTAGCATTTCTCTATCTTAAATGAATCAAAACTCAAAATTCGAGCCTTCAGAGAGTTTATCAGTGAGCATCAAGTAGATAAACTAGTGCTAAGGTATTTTTACGTTCAGCCTCTAATTAACTAATAAATTAATCCTGCTCCATTTTCGTCTTCCTGCAAAGCTCCCCTTCCAATGGCGCACGAAAAGCAAACAAGGCTGCTTCAACCTAATGTGGATTTAAATCTACCTTAGCATTTATTAAAGACTGACATAATCGACCTACTGAAGAAGCTGTGCTTTGTTTGTAAGCTCATAAGTATAATATTAGCTGTGGAAATTTGTACTCATATGAAACCTCAAAGTATTCCAATATTTTTTCAGATATCTGGATATCTGAGATATCTAATGTTAATAACTCTTCCTGATTCACAGAACCCCATTTGTGATGCTAATTGAATTTTTGTGATTCAAAAGAGAACGTCTTATATTTTTTCTGTACTTCTCTTACAATCTAATTTCATCTTTTGTTTGGCATAGAAAAAGACCTTAAAAAGTCTTTTTCTCCAGAATATTTATTTATAGTTATTAAACAATGATATATCTCAATGTCTTGCAATAAAACCTCTTCTTTGCACACCTTTTAAGGCAACACTCATGCGAAATCCTTATAAATGCGTCCCGAACCAAAACATAATTATAGTTTTTCAAAATCTTTAAATATTTCTTTGTTGACAGGGTCGTCAAGAACTTCTAATAATCCATTATGAAAATAGCGATTTACCAAATGGACATAGTGTTTATATGTAGTTCCAATATCCTCATGCCCCATCCATTCACGCAGTTCAGCATCTATTACAGAATTATAAACATAGGCTTTTCCTAATAAATTATATTGTTGTATTCTATCCAAAATAAAGTATGTCGCAAAAGCATGTCTAAACATTTTTGGAGTAATTTTTTTCTCAGGACACTCAGGATCTTGGGCTACTTTGTTTAAGTTGTCTCGAAGCATTTTTTGTGTAACAATCGTCCCATTCTCAGATAAAAACAACACATTATTTGGCGGCATTTTACCGTTATTTCTTTCTTGGTATTTTGCAGCACGTTTAACCCGTTCGGGCATCCATTTTTCGCATATAATAGCCCAAACATCACCCGGGAACCTGATGTCCCTTTCTTTTCCTTTTGATTCAAACCGAAACAAGATTTCTTTAAGTTCTGATAACTCTTCGTCACGATAACGTTTGAATCCGACATTTAACCCTGTACCCTTATATGGTAACTGGAATAACTCTTTAGGTCTTAGCCCTGTTTTCCATAAAACAAGCACAATAAAGGCGTATACAACATCATCAAATAGTTTTAAAATTTTAGGAATATTTTCTCTATGAATAAACTTATCCCGTTCACGGTTAACATGCATAGTTGCCCCATTTCCTACACGAATTCGCTTTTCTACTTGTTTTTCCGTTTTAACCATCGCAGAGCTACCCTTTATTTGTACGTTAATTTTCTTTAAATCCATTTTCCAATAATGTTTATATCCTTTTTCTGTTGCCCACTTAAAAAAGTAACCCAATGTAGCTATATAATCCTCAATAGTTTTATTACTTGGTCTTCCCTCAATGTCTCTATTATTTATTAAAAATCCGATATAAGCGTTTATTACATCTTCATCTGTCAATTGCCAATCTATTGCCTTGATCCCTTTATCCTCTCTCCATTGAAGAAACCTTGCTAAAACTGTTGTATATTGCTTTAGAGTTTCTATGCTTCTGGATCTTTTTTGCGCTAAATCAATTGCCCAATAACTCGGACCTTCTATTACTCGAAATTCATCATCTAAAAAAATTGGAACAGTATCTTTAGGACGCACTTCCGTATTTTTCAAGCCATCAGTATTAAAAAGATGCATATTACCTTCCCTTACCTATTTTTTCATTTAAACCTTATGGGACTACAGTCATTTCTAAAATGGATTAATCTAGCTTTTCCAATTCCATTTGGTATGAAGCAATCATGTTACTAACCTTCTCCATACTTTTCTTTAGTTTCGTTAATTTTTCGACATAGGAATTAACAAATATTTTTTGGTCAGGATAATCAAAATCCTCCGGCTGCGATGATTTATTTTGTAGCACACCTTTTTGTATTAACTCCAATTCAAGATTTTTTAACATTTCTTTAAGCAATGGATTTTGTGTCAAAGCACTTTTACTAAAGCCACACTCTTCACATATCAGTAATCTTCTTAATTTTCCCTTACTGGGGTTAAGGTAAATATGCCAATCATCTTGCTCGTTATGTAGCTTAATAAATTCATCAAATGCCATTACGTTTTTAGCTCCTTTAACCCTTCCCGATTCAGACATCACATACGCCTCCCGATAATGATCTCATCAAATCCTTCCACAACCGTAACTTCTTCGAATTTCTCACCCAACATAGTAATTAAATCGCTAGGAATAGTAGTTTTAAGTCTAAGCCTACTCTCGTTTACATTTCTGTCTAAACACTCCCCCGTATCACACAAAATTCTTACACAAACAATTTTGCACTCTGAATTTAGATTTTGTATATACTTCAAAATCATTCTCCTAATTGATAGAGTATGATTTGTTCCGTCAAAGTACACTACGGAACCTACATTCTGTGGTTTGTGATTTGCAATCCAAGAGGATTTTCCACTTGCGAAGTTTCCGCATAATACATAAACGACATTAGGTGGATGACTTTTACTAAATAATTTATTAAAATTCAATAAAGCTTCGTATGTTAACTCATGTAAATCCAAGTTATATATGTTTGCTCTTTGAGTTTCCGAGTACACATCAATTATTTCTTTTTTCACAAAAGGAACCATCTTGGTATTAAAACCTGAATCAATTTTTAGTCTTTTTATCTCTGTTTCATAGAATTCACAACGATCCTTTAGTTCTTTTAACTCGATAAGAGTATTGGTTTCTCTTTTTGTTTGTTCAGGTGTTTTTTTTGCTAGGTACATATATTTATGAAGTTCATCAAGGAGTTTCTTGAATACATTATCAGCCTGTTCACTTATAAAATCCAATTCTTCTTGACACGTTTTTAATTCATTTTCAAGTCGTTGAGCCTCTATTTGCCACTTGGTTTGTTCATAATTTTTTGTCGAAGCTAATTTGAATCGCGAAGATGGCTTATTATTTCGTATGACATCACGTACTTCAATCCAATCGAGGTGTTTCGAGTTAATGGTTGAACGATTAACTCCAGAGATTTTAGCTACCTCTGTAATCGTAATTTTTTCCTTTCCATTATCTCGTAACGATGCTATCACGGAATAAACAAGTTCAAGTGCTTCATCATGCTTTAATATCTTGTTTGCCACGATTATGCCCCCCTGTATCCGAAATCAGGAAATTTTCACCTACAAGATCAGGAAAACACCTTTTTACATAATCAAGTCCTTTTAATTCATACAACCTTTCAATGCAATCACTTATAGTTTTGTTTGAAAAACGCTTCTGATCCTCACTACAAAAATCATTTTTTAAAAAATTGTCATGAAATTTGATAGTATCTTCAAGGTCTTCTACCGAATTGACTGTGAATACAGACCAATTGCAATCTGCAACATTGCACTCACAAGATTCTGGAGCTAGATGAACTAATCCAGAATGAGTATTTGTACAAATTGCTCCGAAAGACGTCCGATGCAAAATATTTAAACCATCCTGTAGCAAGATTTGAATATACTGTTCAAGACCCTCCCAACCATCATCATTTAATTTGGCCTTAATTATCGTTGATTCATCTACTAATCTTTTAATCCTATTACCTGCTATACCACCAATACATTTTTTGTCAATAGCTTCAAGTAATTCACTAAGTAATTCTTTATTTTTCTCAATAACAGCTAGTTTGATCTCTTCAGCCATACCGGGCATTTTCACGATATATGAAAGTGTCATTGCTAGACTCTTGTGGGAAAATAATCTCCTAATAACACCAATGTGGTTCGGATTTTGATAAATTGCAAACATAGCAATAGTTTTACGAAACTGATGTGGATAAATGTGTTCTATTCCAAGATCTTCACACCAACGTTTAAAAAACTGATTGATACTTCGGGCAAGAATCTCTTTCCCGAAGCTTGATGTAGAACTAATCATCAGCTTCTTTGATTTTCCCCATTTACGAGCCTCTTCAGTTAAGGCCTCTAAGCATTTAAACGCTTTATATGCTATTGCTGGTACTGGAAGGACCACTGGGTCACCTGTAGAGCCTTCGGAGGTTTTAGACACTGTTACTCTAATTCGAAAATCATCTTCAGATCCCTTAACTTTCCAACAATTACCGGCTTCAAGAAGGTACATTTCACTATTTCGCATTCCTGTAACCAAAAAGAGAATGGCAACGCATGAATTTCTTAACTCCGTTACAAGTTCCATAGCCTTTATCTTAATCTTTTTTACATCATACACAATAGCAATGTCTATACTCTCTAATTCGATCCCTAGTTCCAAAGCTATATTTACTACTTCACTTTGCTTTAATATCCAAATGTTAGAAGTGTATATTGGATTTTCCTCATGCCAGTCGGGGTGATTCTTAACTGCATATCTAAGTTTGTCAGCTAATTCTCTGCTCATTGTAACTTGACTATAATCCGTAAATTTATAGCTTTGAAGATCTATTACCTTCAAATCCAAATTCAACAATTCGGAAATAGCCTTCCCCCATTCAAAGGACTCTATTTTTGCACTTTTACCACCTGCAATTATCGGCCAAAGGACACTGTAGAGTTTCAAAATTCCGACAGATTTTTCTTCAATATTATCTATGCAATAAGGAACTAACTCCGAAAGCGTATCAATCGATATAGGCAAATACTCACCCTTATTATCTTCCGCATTTTTGGCCAGTTTTGAATACACATCGTCATCGAATGGTTCAAAGTTCAGACGATAATCCAAAGGAATCAATTTGCTTTTAGATAATCCCACCCAATGTTTAACTTGTTTAGCAAAGTCATAAATAACACGAGAATCTTTCAAATCATTTTTGATAAAGTCTGTAAAATGTTCTTTTGTTAAGTAAAAAGTGTTAGTAAAAGATCCATTTCCTTGATTATCAATAAAAAGCCTATGTTTATAAAGAAACTTACCTAAGATCTGTAGTTGCTTCAAAATTGTTTTCGATGTATTAAAAGATTTTACATTTTGTAAACAAGCATTTTGAGGCAAGGAGTAAAATGCTATCATTTTAAGCAAACGGCATAGGTATTTGTTTTCATTTGCAACTAGCGAAACACCCTCCGAAACTTCTTTGTCCCAAGAAAAAAAGCAATCATCTTTATAAATTTCGCTACCTTCTTGTCTCCAATCCCAAAGAATATCTTTAAAGGTGTTTAGTTTACTAACCTTAAAATCTTGTATTTTGTCAAATGGGATTTCTGATAGGCTATAGAAATTTAGGGACACTTCACCTATTTCTTCTTCCTCAAATTGAGGATTTACATCGTCTACTTCTTCATCCATAAGTTCTGCCTTGTATTTTTCTACTAATTGGTCAATAGCTGAATCATACAGATTATTCCCCATTCTACACACCTCTCATTATCTGTGGTAATACTACAAAACCCATCCTAGCCAATTCCCATGCATCTTTTACTTGACCCTTATTGTTCCAATATTCCAAAATTTGATTCCATGCGTCATACTCATCACCATATTGAAGTACCCAATCAGAAGAACTATGTGATTTTTTCAACTTATCTAAATCTAGAATCCGACGGGCGATATATGGCAAGGCTTCAGGGAATACAATAGCTTGTTTACAAAGGGCGCATTTGTTAAAATATCTACATTTTTTACCCTCACCAACATAATCATCCCACCCCGGCCAAGATGGGTTCATAGCGTCTTCACAAGCGAGAATATATTTTTGCGAACCTGCATCTAGCAAGTGTATTATCGTTTTTTCATCCAAGTGAAGTTTAACTGCTTCTTCTTTTATTTGTTTCAACTTCTCTTGCTCCGTCTTTGCATCATTGATGGCGTTTCGTAGTGATTGAAGTGACGTTGACTCCACTATCCGAACTTTGAAATTAGTCAAATCTTCAACAAATTGCTTTTGAATCTCTTTTATCGTTAAATCAAGTACAAGGTTGGTACTTTCATCAGAAATATAATGATCGATAGATCCTACGTCATTATGACTTAGGTCTTCACCGAGTTCTCCTTCAGTTTCACCCAAAAGTTGTTTAATTGATACATATCCGGATCGAACCTTTGGATGAGAAATACCGGTAGTATCTGAAAAATATTTAAAATTATGACGCTCAATAAATCTTTTACTAACACCATTAAAGTTTTGTTGTACATTGAATGATGAAATTACTTCTTTTTTATGTTCAGGTATAGTAAATTGCCATAAATGCCCCGGCCTGTAGTAAGGGCTATCCTTGTATTGGGTAATTATGCTTTCAACATATTTGAGCAGCTGGTAAGTGTCTAATACTTTGTTTTTGTTCGAGCGACGTGTAACTTTTAAAAATTCCTTGTCATTCGAACCGCGTTTTTTTCTTCCGTGAATTATTACATAATTTTCAGGATCTATTAGATCTGGGGTTATATGTGCATCCACATCATCAC
>JAEWMK010000185.1 GCA_023457235.1 Bacillota bacterium | reverse complement strand
ACTAATATTTGTGCAACACCGGCTAACAAGGCAATGAGTACTACCCCTTTACCAGCTTCTTCTAAAATATTTAATAAATTTTTAAACCTTCCCTTGATTGCTTGCCACTTAAAATCGCTCAAGATGTAAATCATAACAGTTGCCATTATCGCCCAAAAACCTGCTCTTCCCTCTGTGAAACCTAATAGTAGAAAGGCAATTAGCGTAAGAACTGGGCCAAGAAAAGGAAATAAAGCACTAAAATTCAGTATATCTCTAGTTTTCGGAATCATATCCTCTGGAATTCCTGCATGATTTTCACGTTTACCATCAAAATGAATCGACACAAATAGCGTGAAAAAATAGAAGAAAGCTGGGAAGATAGCTGCCATTGCGATAGTTAAATACGGTACACCTAAAAATTCAGCCATAACAAACGCTGCTGCTCCCATAATCGGCGGTGCAATCTGCCCTCCCGATGATGCTGCTGCTTCAACTCCTGCGGCATATTCCGGCTTGTAGCCCAAGCGCTTCATCAAATTAACAGTAAAGTTACCAACAACCGAAGCATTAGCTGCTGCCGAACCAGAAAATAGTCCGAATAAAGCACTTGAAATCGCTGCCACTTTAGGAGGTCCTGCAACTGTTTTTCCAGTAAGTTTAGCTCCAATATCGATAAAAGCTTTTCCTCCACCCGTATGAAGCAAAAAGGCTCCGAAAATGATAAAGATAGCTACCGTTGTGGAGGTAATACTAGTCGTTGTTCCCCATAACCCGCTTGTTCCCATGAATAGCTTTTCAGTAAGCGTAGCCACACTATAACCTGCATTCCCTAATGCACCTGGAAGGTATTCACCAAATAATACATATAGAATAAAGATTGTGGCTATTACAGGAAACACCATACCAATGACTCGCCGAGACGTTTCCAACAAGGCAATCACGAAGACCGCTACAACAATGATATCTATGGTCTCCGCACTAGCCATTTGTGTTGCATATAGATCGTAATTATTTATGACCCAAATGAAACCAGTGACAGCACCAATCACTAATAATAAGTCAAGCCATTTGAACTTGTTTTTTGCAGGCATCATTGCAAACGTCAATACGATGGCAAAAGCAACGTGGAGGCTTCGCTGAATCATATCGGGCAACGAGCCAAATCCAGCAGTAAATATATGGAATAAAGCAAATAAAATTGCAGTCCAACGAGCAACTTGCTTATAGCGGTCTCGGTTTGATTTATTTTCTTGATCAAGAACATTTTCGTTGTGGTTCACAAATACTCCTCCTCGCACTTTTAAGCGTTTTCAGTATTGGATGAAAGAAAGCTTGCCTTTCACCCAATACTGATTAACAAACAATCTTATTCTTGCGGAATCAGATTATCGGGTATTTCTACATTATTTTCTTTTAAATACTTAATCACACCAGGGTGAAGTGGGATTGATGAATTCTTGATAGTGCCGTTCAAATAATCCATCTTTTTTACCCCTGCAAAAGCTTCTTCCTGTATTGTCTTGTTATCAACAATAGCCTTTACCATCTCATAAACAACGTCTTCCGATACATTGTTAGATATTCCAGTAGCACTGACATGTCCAAACTCAATTAGTTTATTAGGCTGGTTTGCATAGATATTTGCTGGTATTTCATATTTAACCAACTGCGGATTTTTTTCTGCTATTATCTTCGCTTGTTCTTCAGTAGGTCCAATGATATTAACCTCTGTTAACGTGCTGAGGCTAACATAAGAAGCGTCTGGTTTATCCAAATCAGTGGCAGCTTTGGCCAGTCCGACAATCTCTCTATTTTTAATTTTTTCTATTGCATCATCCAAGGTTGCAGAAACATATTCAGGTTGAATTCCCAATGAATCTAACATTTGCTGAACTTCTGTCTGAGTCGCACTTCCTGCAAAGCCAGCACTAAATTTCATTCCATGTAAATCCTCTAATGTCTTAACACCAGAATCTGCTCTTACAATGAGAATAACTGGTGAATCTGCATATGCTAAAAACATTCTAAGATCCTTATAAGGCCCCTGATCTTTAAAGACCCCTGTACCGTTATAGGCTTCATATTGGATATTTCCAGTGATTAAGCCTAAATCTACATCGCCTCTTTTCATCAACCTAATATTGTCGACACTAGCTCCCGTTTCCATGACTTCTGCAGTGATATTTTCATTAGTTCCTTTCTGAATGGAATTAGCTAATGCAACGTAGTAAGCATAATGACTTGAAGTAGCACTTGTGGCTCCAATCTTCAACTTTGCCTGAATTGACTTGTCTCCTGTATTAGACTCAGAAGCACTAGTTTCTGACTGAGACTTTCCACAGCCCGTAAGTATAGCAAAAGAAAATAATACTAAAACGATTGCCATGATAAATGAACGTTTTTTCATAGAAATAAAACCTCCTAGTTTGATAATTGATTACTTCCCATATATTGTTAAATATTACTTGTAGACATAGCGGCTGAACCCTTAATTTCAAGATTTCCCCACTTTTCATACAGTTTTGCAATAGCCACAATATCCTCTCTATTAATCCCTTCAGACATTGCTATTTTATAAATTTGGCTAACTAAACTAGCTACTGGAACTGGCACATTAACACTTTTTGAAAGATCAAGTCCGAGTCTTACATCTTTTTCTCCCATATCTACTGTGAACCCCGGGTTAAAATTTCGTGCTAACAGATTAGGAAACCGCTTTCCAAAATGGTGTGACCTTCCACCACTTTGGTTAATAACCTCAAACAATATATCCGGGTCTATCCCAGCTTTAACACCGAGCGAAAATGCTTCTGCTGCTACTAATACATTACCCATTGTCATTAAGTTATTAACGATTTTCACAACTTTCGCATTCCCTGCTGGACCGACATGCTTAACAATTTCACCAAAGCATTTGAAGATGCAATCCACTCTATTTACAGTGTTGATATCCCCGCTTGCAATTAACTTTAATTTACCCTGACGAGCTTCATCAGGACTTCCACTGACAGGAACATCCAATAAAATTGCAGATTTTTCACCAAGAACCCGATCCAATTTTTTTATGGTATCCGCATCAATTGTACTTAATTCTATAAATATCGTACCTGGTTTAGCAGCAGATACCAATCCATCTTCCCCTAAAAATAGATTACGAACGATATCGTTGCTTGGCAAACTAGTTAAAATAACATTTGTATCTTCTACTAATCTTTTAGGGCTTTCTGCTACACAAGCACCCAATGCTTCCAATCTAAGAGTTGCATCTCGATTAATATCGTAAACATATGTCTTAAATCCGCCTTTTAATATACTTTCACCAATTGCACTCCCCATATTACCAAGTCCTATTACACCTACTTGGAATGATCCATTAGTCAAGTAAAACTCCCCTTTCAATTTTCTTTTTTCTGTATCCAAATGCTTATTATTTCCCATAAAAACAAACCATAGATACAGTACTAGATTTCTATCGATAATAATAAAAACCTTATATTATATAAAGCATTTTCAGAATCCAAAGTTATTTTGTCTGCAAACTAAAAGGATCTCTATTATCTCTGGAGAAATTAATCATCACATTCTTTACATGAGTATACTCAAATAGTGTATCCCAACTACGTTCCCGTCCATATCCACTCATTTTTACACCTCCGAAAGGTGCTTGAGGAGCTGCTGTTCTGTATGTATTAACCCAAACAGTTCCGGCTTCTATATCCCTTGTAAATCGATGAACTTTTCTCATATCTGTTGTCCATATTCCTGATGCAAGTCCATATTTTGAATCATTTGCTATATGTAATGCCTCGTCTTCATCTGAAAAAGGAATAATACTTAGTACAGGACCAAATATTTCCTCCCGAGCAATCAACATTTTATTATCAACATTCGTAAAGATAGTAGGTGCTATGAAATATCCTTTTTCTAATCCTTGTCCTTTAGCAGCTTTGCCACCTAGTACAACTTCTGCACCAGCTTTTTTTCCTTCCTCAATCATTGACAATATTCTATTGTATTGTACCTCATTTGCTGCAGGACCCATCTCTGTTGATTGATCCAGCGGATTACCTAGTTTAATAGTTTGTGCTCTATCAATTAATTTGCTAACCACTTCATCATATATTGAATTTTGAACTAACAATCTTGAACCTGCTATGCAAGTTTGACCTGCTGCACCAAAGATTCCAGCAATTGCTCCTACGACTGCTTTATCGATTTCCGCATCACTAAAAATAATATTTGGTGATTTACCTCCAAGTTCCAAAGTCACAGGCACTAAATTTTGACTAGCATTCAAAGAAATTCTTCTTCCTGTTTCTGTGCCACCCGTAAAACTAATTTTATTTATATTTGATTTTTTTGTTAAATAGTCTCCAACTCTGCCATCACCGGTAACAATGTTCACTACCCCATCAGGAAAACCAGCTTCCTGTATTAACTTGCCAAGTTCCAAAGTTGTAATACTAGCACTTTCTGATGGTTTAATTACAACTGCATTTCCAGCTGCTAACGCTGGTGCAAGTTTATTTGTTAAAAGCTGAATGGGTGAATTCCAAGATGTAATTAAAACAGCTACCCCTAGTGGTTCTCTTCTGGTAAAATCAAACAATTGTGGATTATCGAGTGGAATAACATCACCATATAATTTATCAGTGCATCCTCCAAAAAAGCGGTAACCACGTGCTGAAAAATGCATTTGATTTTTTGTTTCACGAATGACCTTTCCATTATCTGTCGTTTCTAAAATTGACATTCTTTCAGCATCTCTATCTAAAAGATCAGCCAGTTTCATAAGTAAGTTCGCTCTCTCCGAACCACTTATTTTTTTCCAAGTTTGGTCAAAAGTCTTTCTAGCGGCATATACTGCTTCATCAATATCTTGTTCCGAAGCTTGTGGAATTGTAGCCCACACTTCCTGGTTATAAGGATTAACCGTTTCAAGTCTCTCTCCTATTGAACTATTAACCCACTTTCCATTAATCAGCATTTTATAGTCATTATTCATAAACGCCCCTCCTATTTTCAATATACCTAGTTATCACCTATATTTTTTACTATTATTTCTTTCTTAAACATATTACCTCCTTTTATCTGATAAAAATGGATTGAGTAGAATAATATTCTACTAATCTATCTCTTGGTTAATAAATCGTTCCCGATATATGATCTGAATATTTTGATCTATCTAAATTTTAACCCAATTATATCTATAATAATAATATATTATTTTTATAAGTTTTAATAAAAAAAATTTATACCAACCATGTAGAATGCATTATATCCCCTTTAGTATAAAATCTTTAGAGAATTTTGCAGCATGTTCTCCTGCAACCCTTCCAAAGACAGAACCTGCCATTAATCCTGAACCACTAGGATAGTTAAAGTAGAATAATCCTCCTATGAGTTCGCCTGCTGCATACAATCCTGGAATTGGCTTATCGAATGTATCTAATACCTCACACTTGGAGTTTATTTTTAATCCACCAAATGTAAACGTAATTCCAGACGTTACTTTATAAGCTACGAATGGCCCTTCCTCAATAGTATTGGTCCAGTTAGTTTTAGATACATCTAATCCCAATGTACCACGTCCATCTTTTATATTTGGATTAAATGGAATCTCTATCTGAACAGCTTCATTATATTTTTTTATATATTCAAGGAATCCTCTTGGGTCAACACCTTCTAATTTTTGAGATAACTCCTCGATGGTACTTGCCTTTACAATAGTAGTTTCTTTTATCCGGTATTCATCCTTTAATAAATGGATGACTTGTTGATCGAATATTTGCCAAGCAAATTGTCTAGGTTGCTCTAAAATTAATCGACCCATTTGAGCATGAGTATAATCTCGGAAATCAGCCCCTTCATCTATAAATCTTTGTCCGGTAGCATTTACCATAATACCAAACGGATAACTATGTTTTTGAAATCCATTACCTATCACTAAATCCCCAAACTCTGGGGCATTATAATCCAGGCCCACAGCATGGCAACCGGACCAATGTCCATGAGTTCTTGCCCCAATATCTATGGCCATTTTAATTCCATCTCCGGTGTTATAGCGTGTTCCACGTACTTTTGCAAATTCCCAACCTGACCCTAGATAGCGTGTCCGCATTTCAGTATTAGCTTGAAATCCACCCGTCGCAAGAATAACGGACCTACACTTAATCATTACCGATTTTCCTTTTTATTTTAATTCTACCCCATAAACACCATCATCGTCGGCAAGTAACGTAGTTACATGGGCATCATACAAAAATTTAATATTTTCTCTTTTAGCCACGTTGTGTAAGGTATCAATTAGTTTAGCCCCTCCACCTTCTGCTTCAATTGCTAATCCGCCCCAAAATTTAAATTTTCCGTTTATCTTAAAAGCCTGGCGTCCATAAATTGGCACAAATCGAATTTTTTTTGAACGTAACCAAACCATTGTTTCTAAACTCCCATTAATCAAGCGTTCAACTAGGTTTGAATCCGCACGTTTTTGCGTAACTCTATTCATGTCATCAAAAAACTGCTCTTTTGTATAGGTTCCAAAATCCGTAATTGCAATTTCTTCAGCAGGAAGGTCAGGAACAACCTTTAAAATATCTTCGACCCCGTTAAATACAAAACGAAAAGCTCCAGAAGAAAACGCACTATTACCACCACTTTCTTTTTCTGGTGACTTTTCTAATACTATTACACTTGCTTCTGTTTCTTTTGCAGATAACGCTGCACACATTGCTGAAATACCAGCACCGATTACCAGTACATCTGTTTCATACAAATAATTATTGAACATCTTTCCCTCCTCGTTATTAATTTATTTATTTATTTATTTCATGATAAAAGAATTTTCTAAATAAATAAAATATATTTACTTTATTAACTTCGATAAAAAAAAATTATAGCCACAAAATCTTATTCTTTATGGCATCGTCAAACTATATTGTTTTTAATTAATTGATTATAATAGGATAAAGGTTTATTATATCTTTGAATATTTTAATAATGTAGATAATTCAACCTTCTATAAAACAAATATTGGGGGGATTTTTTTATGGATGAAAAGGATTGGATTATATTGCAGACTCTTTATGAAGAAAGAAATATAACAAAAGCCGCCCAACGGCTATACATCTCGCAACCAGCTCTTTCGTATCGGATTCAGGCCCTTGAAAAAGAATTTGATGCAACCATTATTTCTAGAGGACAGAAGGGAGTTGAATTTACTGTTCAAGGTGAATATTTAGTGAAATACTCTAAAGAGATGCTTTTACAACTACGAAAGGCGAAAGAATATGTTTTAAATCTAGATAAAACGATAAAAGGAACTTTAAGGTTAGGTGTCTCAGGGATGTTTGCCCGTTATGAACTTCCTTTTTTGTTGAAAAACTTCCTTTACCGTTATCCCAATGTCGATATAAACCTAAAAACTGGTTGGAGTTCAGAAATTAATCAAATGCTGCATAAAGAAGATGTACATATTGGAATCGTTCGGGGAGATTATAATTGGCAAGGTAAAAAAATTTTATTTCGTGAAGAAAATATATGTATAGCCTCTGTTAATAAAATTGACTTTGACGAATTACCATCACTTTCAAGAATAAATTATCAAACTGATTCATCTTTAAAAAATATTGTAGATAACTGGTGGCAGGAAAAATATAAAGTTCCTCCTAGAATTTCTATGGAAGTAGACCGAATCGATACTTGCAAACAGATGGTACTAAATGGTCTTGGGTATGCAATTTTACCTAGTATTTGTGTAAAAAAAGATGAACCTCTATTTACTGCTCCTATTCTTACTAATGACAATAAACCTCTTTATCGAAAGACTTGGATTATATATCGGGAATCCACTTTACAATTAGCTTATGTTAAGGCTTTTATTGATTTCTTAAGCGATTATTGTGACTCAATTTAATTCATTTTAGTAAGTTTTGAGTACAAAAATAGTAGCATCGTTTTTATTATTTTGCGTTCCACAACATATAGAAAGGTGTGCTAAAAAACGCCTATGGATGATTTATGGTACTTAATATTTATTGGTTTTTGTGCAACATTTGTCGGAACATTAGCTGGTAGCGGAGGTTTAATTGGATTGCCATCAATGCTATTAATTGGAATGCCGATTCATCAAGCCATAGCAGCGGCAAAATTCGCAAATATCTTTAGCTCTTTTTCTAGTTTTATTGTTCTATTAAAAGATAAAACTATTACGCTTAAATCAGTAATTAAAATTATTCCAGTTGCTTTATTAGGTGGAATAACTGGAGGTATCATAGCAAATTTAATATCTGAACAAATTATGACGATTATTGCAGTCATTCTTCTGTCATTTGCCTTACTTTTGGCACTTATAAAAAAACCAAACGAAGTTAATGAAGAAACTACCAATCTTCCGAAATCAATCTATCCGATTCTTTACGGGATAGGCGTTTATGATGGAATGTTTGGACCAGGTCAGTCAACATTATTAATGTATACGTATTTACATAAAGGTTTTTCCTACTTAAAGACAGTAGCGTATTCTAGGTTTCAAACATTTATAAGTTGCTTTGGATCGATTTTTTCTTACATTGCAGCGGGTAATTTCAACATCGAGGCTAGTTTATTCTATGTTATTGGTTCTGTTATCGGTGCTCAAGTAGCCGTTCGTTTAGTACACAGAATTCCTGCCGTCCATTTAAAAAGGCTACTAAATATTATTACTTTTATCCTTATTGTCCAGCTATCAATTAGAGTAATTATATAAGTATAATAAAAACAGTTAAAAACAGCGATCCACGATCCAAACTCACTGTTTTTAACTATTTTATTACTATTCTTTTAGAAAAAATGAAAAGAAGAAAGCATTACACTTTCTCCTTTTCCTAATAAAAACTCTATTATAATAAATCCTTTGGGGAAGGATGGGAACACTTTGTTTATTAATTCTTGCTTGCAATTCCCCCAGCGATAGCAACAGGTTTCTTAACTGTTTTTTCTTTGTGAGTTGCTTCCGCCTCAGCTGCTACACGTTCTTCTTGTGCGAAATTTACAAGTGCTAAATAGCGGTATACAAAGTGTGAGAATTTAGAATAAGGTGCTGTGAAGAATAACGCAGCAACACTTCCTAAATGGATTGCTAATAATACTTGCATTGCACTAGTTTCTCTTAACACTAATAAAACCATTCCTGTTACTGCAACAATCAATAATGATACTGAAAACGCTGAGCCAGTTTTAACGGCCTTTTCATCATTAACTTCTTTATCACTCTTAGATTTAAGATATAATAGTCCGATTAAACCAATGATAAGCATAATTCCCCCAACTGACCCTAATATCACGACAGGGTGAAGGTAAGGATATGGTGCTGAAATGTGTAAAAAGTGTTCATAAAAAGCTGCTAGTGTAGTTGATGCCAAATCAAGCAAGAAACCATAACCTACAAGATGATGGAATGTTCTGCGGGCTTTAGCTGGCTCTTCTGAAGGATAGGTACATCCTGCACCCTCTCCATCTAAGTACTTTAGACTAGCAGCATATAATGTTGCCGTTTTTACATCTTTAAATAGAACTTTGTCTTTTGCGGTCTTAGTTGATCTTACATCACGCCAAAATTTGCTGGCACCAATACCCCATCCGCCAACCATCCATAATCCTAAGACTGAAAACACAACAATCATTAAAGTTTCAGGGAAAACTGCATAGAATGCTCCAGCATCCGTATTCGGTGTGAACATTCCTTCCACTCCGCCATTTACAAACATAAATCCTAAAATAAACAGGATTCCAAATACAAAAGTTGCCCAAAAACCAGCTACACTATCACCTAAAGCTTTCGCCCATGTACCAGGCCAAGCATATTTTCTATATGTTTCCTCACGTAAGCTTGCAAACAACTGCGGTGGATTTATTCCAAATTCATGCGGAGTTGTAAATGGACAAGCATAATAGCAGTCACGACAATCATGACAAAGATTTGCTAGATATCTCATGTCATCTTCATTAAAATCACGGCGCCATTCTATTGCTCGCCATACCGCACAGTAGCCTTCACAATAGCGGCAAGCATTACATAATTCCATTTGTCGTATTCCATCTTGCATTACATCTAGGTTTTTAGATTCCATTCGCTGCTACCTCCCCTGCTATTCTGCCGAGACATGCACCCATTGTTAGACCAAATCCGGCCAGATATCCACGTCTTAGTACGTTTCCAGCGGCAATTTCTCCGCATGCAAACATATTTTTAGTAACACTTCCATCATCCATGACCATTCTTGCTTCCTCGGTCACTTTCACTGCAAGATATGTGAATGTAATTCCCGTTTTAAGTGGATAAGCATAAAACGGACCCTTTTCAATTTTCAATGCCCAGTGACTCTTTTGTGGTGTTAGACCCTCTGTTTTACAATCGTCTAATTCCGCAGGATTAAAGTTTCCAGGACGGCATGCGTTATTGAAATCTTTAACCGTTTTCTCCACAGCATCCGGATTAAGACCTAGCTTCACGGCTAATTCCTTAATCGTTGGAGCTGATTCTGGTTTCCAGACTGTAGGTAAGAATCTACTTCTGGCCTCACTATCAATGATTGAGTAGGCAACTTGATCAGGTTGTCTAGCTATTAGTCCACCCCAAATTGCATAACGTTTTGGCCAGAAGTCTTCCCCTTCATCATAGAATCTTTGACCATTCTTGTTAACTACAATTCCAAACGGTACACTATCAAGACGTGTTACGATGCCACCATCAAACTTAGGCGCTCTACCATCAACGGCTACTGCGTGGAATGCATCCCTTTCACCCACTTGTGCAGCACCTTTATTTAATAGCATTTCAAGTACATTACCTGTATTATATGGAGTTCCACGGATAACAAAATTATCAGCAGCTTCACCCCAATAGCGCTTATGCCATTCAATATTTGCTTCAAAGCCACCACACGCAAAAATAATCATTTTTGCTTTGATGATCACTACTTTATTATCTATAAGTACCTTCGCAGCCTTGAACTCATTGTTTTCTATAACCACATCGTCAAGCTTGGCATCGTACAGGACTTCTATACCTTTTTTCTTGGCTGTCTGATAATAAGAATTCATAACGGCCTTACCACCGCCAAGCTGAAATATATTCGTTCTACCTAAATGAAGTGTTCCGGAAAGTGTTGGTTGCCAACGTACACCCTGACTCTCTAACCAATCAGGAAGTTCCGCCGATTTTCTTACTATTAATCTAGCAAGACTTTCATTTATTTCTCCCCCGGCCACACGTTTTAAATCGTCCAAAAATTCCTCTTCAGTATATTGTCCCATCATATACTCGCTTTCTTCCAAGTGCATACATCTATAGTCGCGAGTTAGTCTGCTATTACCTCCACGGTAAAAGTGAGGAGCACGTTCAATTACGAGCACTTTTGCACCGCGGTCACGGGCTGACAGGGCAGCTGCCATAGCGGCGTTCCCGCCACCGACTACTAAAACATCAGTTTCCATATATATAAGGGCTCCTTTCAAGATGAATAATTCTCTTGAAATAAGGATAATATATATTTTTCTATAAAAAAAATATCAATAATTTATGTGTGTCGATAAAATAAATTTATCTTCCTCTTGTTCTAACAGTATTATCAAATAAGCACCTGATTCAAACCACAAACAGAAAGCAACTAGACTTTTTAATACTTCCACGTTTTCAATATGTCCAACAAATTAATAATTTTGTAAATGATAGTATAAAAGTACGATAGATTGGAAATCATTAAAATAGATTAGAAAATGGTAAAAGGATAGGGGAAATAACAATGAGTCATTCAGAATTACTACCAGAACAATTACCGGAGAGGCTTGAGGACATGAATTTATTATAGGAAACTAAATAGGGCCCGATTTCGGCGGGGTATGCCGTATATCGGGCTCAATTTTGTCTTTATGGGAACTATTTGTCTTCCTTCTGACAAGTTTCGAGTTTACTTTGGCTTATGCCATCGGCACCGGAGCTTCATTATACGCCTTCATATAAATACCGATGATGTCTTCTTTTGTTACCGCCTTTGGATTTGCTCCTGTACACGCATCATTCATAGCCTGTTCCGCTAATTTTTCAACATCTTCTACACGGAAAGCAGAATCACGAAGCGGTGGAATACCTACAGCTTTAGAAATTTGACGAACTTTTTCAATCGCCATCATGGCTGCTTCTTCTACCGTCTTTGCAGAACTTGTATCAACACCAAGTGCCCGCGCTATATCTGCGAATTTCTGTGGACAAGCATCCATATTAAATTCCATTACATAGGGAAGAAGCATCGCATTAGCTACACCATGTGGTAAATCATACTCACCACCTAGTTGATGTGCCATACTATGAACAATGCCAAGGCCGGCATTTGAATAGCATAATCCTGCTACAAAAGATCCCCACCCCATACCGGAACGTGCCTCGAGATCCGCTCCATTTTCTACTGCTCTTTCAATGTATCTTCCGATTAGTTCGATAGATTTGTAGGCAATTGCATCGGAAAGTTCAAAAGCTCCTTTTGCTGTGTATCCTTCAATTGCATGCGTTAATGCATCCAAACCAGTCGCAGCAGTGAGTCCTTTCGGCTTAGCTAGCATTAACTCTGGGTCATTGACAGCAATCAGCGGTAAAGCATTTGGATCGACCATTATCATTTTTAATTTTCGTGCTTCATCTGTAATTACATAATTAATTGTTACTTCAGCGGCTGTTCCGGCAGTAGTACTTATCGCGACAATAGGCACTGATTTATTTTTTGACTTATGAATCCCTTCATAATCGACAATATTACCGCCATTGGTTGCTAGGATTCCAATTGCGGAGCCAGTGTCTTGCGGTGAGCCTCCGCCCACTGTGATAATAAAGTCACATTCTTCTTTTTGGAACATATCAAAGCCATCATGGACATTTGTCGTTGTAGGATTTGGTTTCACATCATCAAAAATTGTATAGGTAATATTTTCTTTATCAAGAACGTCAGTGATTTGCTTAACTACACCGTTTTCATTCAACACTTTATCTGTTACAAGCAAAGCCTTTGTTAAACCTAACTTTTTAACTTCTTTTCCAACCAACTTCGCACTGCCAGGACCAACTAGATTAATTGGTGGCCAATAAATTGTTCTAGGGGTTAACATCAAAACCACTCACTTTCCGGTTATAAAATTTTATAAGTAAAATATGTGAATGATTTCACATATACTTATATCAATAAATTTTGAGTTGAATAAATTATACCATGTAAAAATCTTGTATAAATTTCCCTAATGTGGCTATTTCTTTACAATTCTATTCCCTATTGACGAAAAATTTTATAAGTGATAAAATTCTTGTGTTTTACAAATATAGTATATCAATATAATCTATTATAGTTTGCGATGAACGCTATGGATCACACTATAGCTGGAGCGGCTTCTGGAGAGACTGTACAATGTACAGCGCCGAAGGATTCACAATCTCAGGCAAAAGAACAGAAGAGTAACGAAACAATTATTGTTATTCTGCTATTCTATGAGATTGGATACTTCCAATCTCATTTTTTGTACTATCATAATTTTTTTGTAATTTGTAGATAGTATAAGAAAAGACATCGTCATTTGCCATTGTGGGCAAATGACGTGTTTTTCTAATTGCCTAATGTCCTTGTGAATAATATAAAAATAGTATCTACAGGGGGCGCAAAAATTGGCTACAAAGGAATTAAAACGAGATTTAAAAAATCGTCATGTCCAGCTTATTGCAATTGGGGGCACGATCGGTACAGGTTTATTCTTAGGATCAGGAAAATCAATACAATTGGCTGGTCCATCGATAATCTTCACTTATCTACTTATCGGAATCGCTTTATTTTTTGTTATGAGAGCTCTAGGAGAATTGCTTTTATCTAATTCTGGTTATACAGCATTCACCGACTTTGCTAGTGACTATATCGGGCCTTGGGCTGGTTTTGTAACTGGCTGGACCTACTGGTTCTGCTGGATTATGACGGCCATGGCAGATATTATTGCTGTCGGGGTCTATACGCAATACTGGTTTGATATCCCACAATGGGTGCCTGCTCTTATATGTCTTGTTATTTTATTAGGGTTAAATCTATTAACTGTTAAGCTGTTCGGAGAATTAGAGTTTTGGTTTGCTATCATTAAAGTAATCACTATCATTGCTTTGATTATTGTTGGATTTGTACTAATAGTCATAGGATTTCAAACGAATACCGGTACTGTTTCGGTCACAAATCTTTGGAGCCACGGGGGTATGTTCCCACACGGGGTAACAGGTTTCCTATTTTCATTACAAATGGTAGTATTTGCTTTTGTCGGCGTGGAGTTGGTAGGGGTTTCAGCTGCAGAAACAGCTAATCCACAGAAAAATATACCCTCCGCTATTAATAAAATTCCTATTCGTATTCTACTTTTCTACGTTGGAGCACTTTTTGTTATTCTCTGTATTAACCCTTGGGATGAGTTGAGTGCATCAAGCAGCCCTTTCGTAGAAGTATTTTCATTGATTGGCATCCCGGTAGCCGCAGGTATTATCAACTTTGTCGTACTGACCTCTGCTGCATCCGCGTGCAATAGCGGTTTATTTTCTACGAGCAGAATCTTATATAATTTAAGCTCAAATAAATTGGCGCATCACAAATTCTCATTCTTGAACAAGAATCATGTACCAAGCAATGCATTAGTTACGTCAGCTATTGTTCTTTCCGTGGGGGCCCTGTTGAGCAAGGTTGTACCGGAACAAGCTTTTACGATTGTTACAACTATTAGCGCAATCTGTTTCATTTGGGTTTGGAGCATAATATTAATTTCACATATTCGCTATATGAAAAGTCGGCCAGATTTAAGGGCAAAATCAACCTTCAAAGCCCCATTAACACCGTTTATTAATTATGTTGTTTTAGCTTTATTTGTATTTATTTTAGTAGTTATGCTCTTTGCAAAGGATACACGAATTCCATTATTATTAACGCCACTTTGGTTTATTCTTTTGACGTTCATCTACAAGTCTTTGAAAAAATAATGAAAAAATTTAAATAAAACTATTGACGAATAATTTAAAGTTTTGCTAATATACCATTAAACAAGAAAATCAATGACGAGAAGAGTAAGATAAAATCCCCGTTCCACAGAGAGTCGATGCTTGGTGAAAATCGACGTTCAGGCTTTATCCGAAAATCATCTCTGAGATGCAAGGCTGAAAAGAGTAAGCTTTGACGGGTTGTCCGCCGTTACGATGGAACACGTATGATGGTACGTTGACTGAGAGCTGTATGTTTTTTTACATACAGAATAAGGGTGGTAACGCGAGCACAAACTCGTCCCTATTTTTAGGGACGAGTTTTTTTGTTTTTCAAAAATAACAAAAGGAGAGATTGATGATGAAAAAACTGGATACTTTATTTATCGGATTTATGCTATTTTCAATGTTCTTTGGAGCAGGAAATCTAATTTTCCCTCCAGTGCTTGGTGCTAGTTCCGGGGTGAACTACTGGCTCGCCATGGCAGGTTTTATCGTAACGGGGGTCGGTCTTCCTTTTTTAGTTCTATTCGCAATTTCACTAGTAAAAGGCGGAGTTCAAACAATCGGAAATCGTGTACATCCTGTTTTTAGTACGGTATTTACTGTTGCTGTTTATTTATGTATCGGACCATTCCTAGCAATCCCTAGAAATGCAAATGTTGCTTTTGAAATGGGCGTTGCCCCTTACATGGGTGAAGCAATGAATAAGACATTAGTTTTACTTTTTTTCTCTGCTTTATTTTTTGCTCTAGTTTATTTAGTAAGCTTGAATCCTACTAAAATGGAAAAATATATGGGTCGTTTCATTACTCCGACTCTACTTTTAGCAATGATTGTATTATGTGTAGTTGGCTTTGTTAAACTTAACTCACCTTTCCAAGCGCCAACAGAGCAATATGAATCCGGTGCCTTTTTTACAGGATTTCTAGAAGGTTATAATACTATGGACGCTCTTGCTGCTATGGCTTTTGGAATCGTTATTCTTTCTGCCATCCAAAAGCGTGGTGTAAAAGATAGTAAGCAATTAAGAAACTATACTTTAAAAGCAAGTTTTATTGCAGGCCTTTTACTATCGTTGGTTTATGTCAGCTTAGGTGTTATCGGCGCTAGAATGGCAGGAACAGGTTCATTTGAAAATGGTACGGAAATTCTTTCTGCTGCTGCAACTTTATTATTAGGTCAAAACGGTACAATGTTACTTGGTCTGATTTTTACACTTGCTTGTTTTACGACAGTTGTCGGGTTGACAACAGCATGTGGCCATTATTTTTCAGAGTTAATTCCAAAAGCTACTTATAAAACAGTTGTATTAGTTGTAACATTGGTTGGATTTACATTATCAAATTTAGGATTAAATCAAATCTTGAAAGTGTCCGTGCCATTTTTAGTTACGGCTTATCCGTTGACAATTGTATTGATCACATTAACTATCTTTAGCCGCTATTATAGAAGCCAAAGAAAAGTTTATGGCAGCTCCATGTTGTTCACAGGATTTTTTGCCGTAATGGGAGGATTGAATGCAATGGGCCTTGATCTTGGACCACTGCAAACGATGAAAGAAATGCTTCCTCTCTCCTCTGTTGGACTTGAATGGCTTGTTCCCGCTTTAGTTGGTACTGTTGTAGGGTTAGTGTTTGACAAAGTTGGTATGAAGGCTCGTACAATGGAGGAACTAGAGGCGAAAGCTTCGTAAGCGGGACATAGGGTCGGGTTCTTTGTCCCATGTTCATAGCAGAAGAGGCTGACCAAAACGGCCGGCCTCATTTTTAAATGAAAAAATCATTGGTATTGGTAGCATCATTACGATAAACATAACAATT
>JAEWMK010000184.1 GCA_023457235.1 Bacillota bacterium | reverse complement strand
AGTTAAACCTGGCCCTGACCCGGGTTGAAGAACTGTCTTGCCTTGTAAATTAGGTAATGCAAAATTTGTTTTACCATCTCCGCCATACATAGTGCCTAAAATTGAATACAACGCTGTATTCTGGCTAATTGGTAGCAACTGCCCATTACACAATGCCCAGCCTTTTGGTGCAAAATCCCCTGAAAAAGCACGAATCTCACCTATAAATGGATCAGCCATAATATTTTACCTCCTTTTTAATTCCGTGTTGGAAATAACCCCATAGTTGCAATACAATAATTCGCAACGTTGTAAGGCTGCATATTTGGGTGTGGTTGTGAGCTCCCCACCTGTGATAATGCTTGTAAATTCATTGAAGAATTTGATTGAACTGCATAAATATTTGGTGAAGGTTTTCCCCACACATTTCCAGCAGCGTTTTTTGCAGTTGCTTCACTATCATTTGCCGAAGCATAATGCGTATGTGCTGGCATCTCATTTATGGTTAAAATATGCGTTTCTTCTCCAGCAGATTGACCAAGAGTAACTCCCCCTCCAACATGAACAGGAACTCTACCTCTTAAATCTGGTAAAGCAAAGTTATTCACTCCGTCCCCTCCATATCTGGTTCCCAGAATAGCATATAATGCTTGATACTGGTTTATAGGTAGTTTTTGACCTGCACATGGTAACCAACCTTGTGGAGTAAACGGAAAACTGAAGCATCTTATTTCACCAAGAAATGGCTCAGACATATTATTCTCCTCCTTTATAAATTAGCTTTGTTGCGGGAAAATGCCGTAAACACAAATAATGTAATTGATTGGTAAATATGGCATCATATTATTATGAGCTTGATTACCCCCTACACTTGAAATAGTATTTGGATTCATCGTACCGTTTGGAGCTTGACTTGAATATTGTTCAAATTTAGCCCAAGTTGCATTTGCAGGACTAGATGCTGTGCCAGCTAATGAAGAAGCTTGAACGTTATGAGTGTGTACAGGCATTTGTTGAGTTGTAAGGGTTACAGTTTCTGTTCCGCCTTTTTGCCCTAAAGTATAGGTTGTCCCTGTTGTTGGATTTTGCCCTTGAGAAATGACAACTCTTCCACGAAAGTCTGGAAGGGCAAATGTTGTTTGTCCATCTCCACCGTAAGTAGTGCCAATCAATGAAAACAGCATTTCATTCTCAGAAATAGAAAGTAATGTACCATCACAAATCGCCCAGCCAGCTGGTGCATAATTACCTGCAAATATTCGAATCTCACCTATAAATGATTCCATTCGATTTCCCTCCTTTTTAACTTATCCTTTATTTAAAAACAATGCTTTAAAACAATCACCTCCTTGATTTTTAAGACCATTCCATTCGCACATACATCTCATTCTCTGAAACTGGTTTAAACCCTAATCGTTTATACAATTTTTTAGCCTGTACGTTGTTTTGTAAAACACTTAATTGAACATACTTATTTTTCTTTTTTGCATCTGATAATAGATCGGATAGAATCTTAGTCCCAATTCCGTTATTTTGAAATTCAGGAAGAAGTGTTATATCTACAACTACCAGTCTTTCTTCGAATTCTGAAATTAGGATTCTCCCGGCTTTTTCATTATTAAAAACTACTATTCTAGATTCCATATTCGGATACTGTAATGCATAAGAGCATTGTTGAGCATGAAATTGCATTTGTAAAAAAGAAAATATTTGCTCATTATCCCATCCCCACCCTATAACCTCATCCATCCTAGTACTTAAAAACACTTTAAAAAGAAACTCTAAATCTTCATTCTCTACTTCTTTTTTTATTAATACCAAAAACAACACCCTTTATTTATCTTTCTAGAAGAATATCTGGAGCGGAAAATTCCCTTAAAAATTTCGAAGAAATTATTTTATATTAAAACCATGTCATTTTTGTGGATATTTATCATTTTCATATTCCAAATTAACGCCTTTATCGGAAATAAAGCACAATAATTTCCATAAATTGCATTTGTGTCCATTATAAGGTTAAATTTATTATAAAAAAAGTAATTTTATATTAAAAATTAAAATATTTTGTAATTTTTTTATAGTTAAAATACTTAATGCTCTATAGTTAACAATATTTATATTAAGAAAAAACCAGCATTTCTGCTGGCTTTATTCTCAAGCAAAGGCCTTGCTTTCATCTTCTGGAAAAAGCTGCGCATTGCTGTGTATACGTCTGATTTTTGTTTTAAAATATAATAGCGAAATTTCTCATCGTTGATCATAAGCAGCTTTTTGATCTTCGTTTTTTAACGAATCAACCATTTTATAGAGGTCTTCTTTTCGGATAGCCATATTTATCGCCCTCCTTTACTTGAATTTTTTATTTACTCAAATTTATTATAGCCTGAATTATTCACAGTAACCTACTTATAACCTTGTAAATGCTTAAATAACAGGTAATCCAGCTGTTTATTCAATTCATCAAATAAATGAAAAAAGAATCCATTTCTGGTAAGGTTAAAACAACGACGAAATAACCACCAGAGAAAGGATTCTTATAATGGCTACTTTACCGCAATTAACACTAAATTTCAATCGTCAGATTAAATTGTCAAATGATGGGGGTTCTCTCTCTTCCGATACGGGAGAATTCATTTTTAGAGAATTTGATGAGAAAATCGGATTCTCAGACATATTAACTAAACACCTACAACTAAAAGACGAAAGACTTTACTATTTTCATTCTAATGCTAATTTGCTTCGTCAGAAGATTTATCAAATTATTGCTGGATATTCCGAAGATGATGCCGCTGATCAATTAACGAATGATCCGGTGTTCACACAAATCATTGGAACTGAAGCGTTAGCTTCCCAACCAAGTTTATCTCGCTTTTTTACACGGTTTGATCACGAATCTATTGGGCAATTAAATCAAGCTAATCAAGAACTTCTAGACAAAGTGCATCAAATTAGGGATTCAAAGGCACTTATCATAGACCTGGATTCAACACATGCTGATACGTATGGAAAACAAGAATCAGCATCATACAATTCCCATTACGGAACAGTTGGTTTCCATCCATTGGTTGCTTTTGATGGAATAACAGGTGATTTTCTTAAAGCCCAACTAAGACCGGGAAATGTCTATACTTCCAACGGTGTCGTGGAATTTGTCAAACCTCTTATCGATCATTATAATGAAAAGTTTCCAGAGACTATCCCATTCTTACGTGGGGATAGTGGTTTTGCAGTCCCAGCTTTGTATGAATTATGTGAAGATGAGTCGGTATATTATGTCATTCGTTTAAAGTCAAATGCCAATTTGCAACGTCTTGCTGATGAACTACATCCTGCTACTGCACCATCTGATACATCACGAACAGAGTGTTATTATGAGGAAACCGAGTATCAAGCAAAATCATGGTCTAAACCTAGAAAAGTGATTATCCAATCCGTTCGCCCTGCGGGCGAATTGTTCTTCACTCATTTATTCTTTGTAACCAACTTGATAGAAACATTTTCTCCAAAGGATATTGTCAGTGCGTACAAGAAAAGAGGTACAATGGAAAACTATATCAAGGAAGCAAAGAATGGCTTTGGTTTGGATAAAATGAACAGCCACTCTTTCCAAGTAAATGAATCTAGGATGATGTTGAGTCTTTTGGCATACAACCTAACAAATTGGCTACGTACACTTTGTTTTCCGGAAGGACAACAAAGCATACAAATTGAAACCATTCGAACAAGACTGATAAAGGTTGCCAGTAAATTAGTGAAATCAGGCAGATCACTGTACTTTAAATTATCATCAAGTTTTGTGTACCAAGAATTCTTTTGGAAAGTGCTTCAGCGAATTCAGCAACTAAAGCTAGAATAAATCTGTTCGCTAGAATAGATCTGCACATTATCAATATTTTAAAATCCTATTTTTTGACCAAGGGGGGCAGTATGCCCAAAAACGCTAATATTTTGAAACTCGATTGCTTGGTTTTGCTATACCTTGGTAAATCCCTTATAAAATAATGACAATGGAACATCAAATTGAAATCCTTGGTTTCAATTTTAGGCTAAAGTGCAAGTATGAATAATTCAGGT
>JAEWMK010000183.1 GCA_023457235.1 Bacillota bacterium | reverse complement strand
GAAATGCAACTGTCAATCAAGCCGTTGATTTGGCTAAAACACTAGATAAAGCTGCTCACCAGCTCGGTGTTGATTTTATCGGAGGTTATTCTGCCCTTGTACATAAAGGAATCACCAAAGGTGACCAAACATTATTAGACGCTCTGCCAGAAGCCTTAACCGTAACGGAGCGGGTTTGTTCCTCCATTTCTGTCGCAACGACAAGAACCGGCATTAATATGGACGCCGTTCGTCAGATGGGCAACATCATTAAGGAAGCCGCAGAGCGAACAAAAGACCGAAATGGCCTCGCTTGTGCAAAACTTGTTGTATTCTGCAATCCTGTTGAAGATAATCCGTTTATGGCAGGAGCCTTCCACGGTGCCGGCGAAGGTGAAGTTGTTATAAATGTAGGGGTTAGCGGCCCTGGTGTTGTCTTAAATGCGTTGAAGCGATATCCTGAAGCAGATCTTGGTCAAGTTTCCGATGTTATTAAACGGACAGCGTTTAAAATAACCCGTGCAGGGGAATTAATTGGTCGAGTTGTCGCTGAGCGTCTTCATGTGCCATTCGGTATTATGGACCTTTCATTAGCCCCAACCAACGCAATGAATGATAGTGTTGCCGAAATTCTGGAGGAAATTGGGTTGGAACGTGTTGGCACACATGGAACGATTGCTGCTCTTGCGCTAATGAATGATGCCGTTAAAAAAGGCGGTGCAATGGCGAGTTCCTATGTTGGGGGCTTAAGCGGAGCTTTTATCCCTGTCAGTGAGGATAACGGCATGATCAAAGGAATCGTTGATGGTGCACTTTCATTGGCAAAACTTGAAGCCATGACATGTGTATGCTCTGTCGGCCTTGACATGATTGCTATTTCAGGTGACGCGTCACCTGAAACGATTGCAGCGATGATCGCAGACGAGGCCGCAATTGGAATGATTAATAAGAAAACAACAGCTGTACGGGTTATCCCCGTTCCGGGTAAAGCTGAAGGTGAGATGGTTGAGTTTGGCGGACTTCTTGGACGTGCACCTGTTATTGGGGTAAATGCTTTTAGCTCTGAAAAACTTATTCAACGTGGTGGACGGATTCCAGCACCACTTCAGGCTTTGATTAACTAAAAGATAAAGAATAAACAAATCTTAACTACAAATTAGCATCATAAAAAGCAGAGGTTTTTGTCCTCTGCTTATTTATTATTGAGCTACTTTTTACTAGTGAACAATAGAAGTGTATTGTTCACCAAGTCGAACTGGTAAAATTTAGAAGTTCACAAAGAAACATCGCTTTCTGATAAGAAACGTTATTATTAGCTTCTCGAACTTGTATGCTGAATAGTATCGTTGTACTACGCAGCAGTACACACTGTTTTTTTCCTCGTTTCTATTAAACATTAGTCCCGTTACTTTAAGTACCTTACTTCACAAATTTAAAAGTAAAAGTTGCCTTTAGAACTATTTCTCGTCACACAACTTTTACTTTATCCACATTTAATTTTTCATTTCTGTGGGGTAAACAATGGATGTGACCAATTTTGTTTAGTCTGCTTGCTCCCCAAACTTCTTTCCGAACGCTTCCATCAGATCAATTATAGGAATGAATTCTTTACCTTTTGAGGTTAATGAATACTCTACACGAGGAGGAACCTCCGGATAAACTTTGCGATTAATTAAGCCATCTCTTTCTAGCTCTCGAAGTTGCTTTGTTAGAGAACCCTGTGAAATATTAAATAAAAAAGCTTTGATTTCACTATAACGACGCTCTTTAGATTTTAAAAACCAAAGAATGAGATATTTCCAACGTCCGGAGAGTATGTTTTGGGCATAGGCAATACCATATACCTCTTTTTGTTCAATTATACACTCTTTTTCAAATCCATCCCCACATATCCTAGACACATTCTCACCTGCTTTCTACTTATAAGTACAAAAAAATGTACTACGTCAATTATTATTGCCCTCTTCAAAAAAAAGAGCAATGAATATATTCTAGTTCATGTAACCAATTTACTCAATCGGGAGAAAACAACTTTTAGCGATAGAAGGTGGGAGCTCGGTTACCAAAATGGAAAGGCTGAAATATTAAATAACTAATAGAGGAGAGGATACAAATGAATAATTCAAAACCACTTCGTTTGTATCGTTGCAGCCCGCGTAGAATCGGAGGATGCCGGGATGACCGACTTCGAGAACTGTTCGCGTAACTACGACATAACGGCGAACTGATGACAAGGTTTTCCATAGGAGATGTCATTAATGCATATAGACCAAGTGGTAAAAATTCATAAAGCATTAGGTGAAAAAACACGCTATCAAATATTACTTCATCTCGGCAGAGGAAAATCGATGTGCCCTACTGACCTTGGTTGTGAACTTAATGGGATACCATCTTCTACACTATCTCATCATTTGAAGCAACTATCTGATTGTGGTCTTTTGATTGGAGAAAAACGCGGCACGTTTATTAACTATAGTTTAAATAAAGAACTCGTTGCTAAGTTCGTTCCTGAAGTAATTACTGTTCCACTTTAGTAACAAGATATTCTATGTCGATTACCATCATAGAATTATTTTTTAAAGTGTATTTCTGTATTTTTGGAAATACAGAATTTTTAATGATTCATATAAGGAGCTTATAAAAAATGACAACAAAATATAATACAAGGGCCATATTAGCAGCTTTACTAATTTGTGCTTTTGTGGGTTTTTTCAGCGAAACATCTTTAAATATTGCACTTACGAGTTTAATGGAAGTATTTCAAGTAAAAGCGTCTACAGCTCAATGGCTTACAACAGGTTATCTACTAACACTAGGTATCATCATGCCATTTACAGGACTATTAATTCAAATGTTTACAACAAGAAAACTATTCTTCACATCAACGACAAGTTTAGCAATTGGTACATTACTTGGTGCCTTATCAGTCAACTTTGAAATGCTAATGTTTGCACGTATTCTTCAAGCAGCAGGTATGGGATTATTATTGCCTTTAATGTTTAACACTGTGCTTGTTATATTTCCAATGGAGAAACGTGGTGCAGCAATGGGTACAATCGGTTTAGTATTATCTTTTGCCCCTGCACTTGGACCAGCGCTTAGTGGTATCTTAATTCAATATATGTCTTGGCGATTTATTTTCTGGTTATTATTACCTTTCATCTTAATTGGTATGTTCGTCGCTTATAAAAATTTAGAAAACGTAACAGAAGTTAAAAAGCAACGTATTGATATTATTTCAGCAGTTCTATCGACAGTTGGATTTGGTAGTATCGTGTATGGATTTGGTCAGGCAGGAGAATCATGGACCAATCCTATTGTTATCATCTCAATTATGATTGGTTTAATCTCACTCGCATTATTTGTTAAAAGACAAAATACTGAAGAACCTGTTCTAAACTTAAATGTATTTAAGTATCCAGTATTTGTGATGGGCTTAATACTTGTTTTAATTTGTATGTTAGTGTTAATGAGTACAATGATTATCTTACCAATGTACTTACAGACAGGTGCGGGGTTATCTGTTCTTGTTACAGGTTTAATGCTATTACCCGGTAGTGCGATTAACGGCGCGTTACAAATGGTTTCAGGTAAAATTTTTGATAAGTATGGTCACAAAGTATTAGTAATACCCGGTTTAATCATCATGATGATTACATTGTTCTTCCTTACCACGTTAACACCAAACTCAAGTATAGGTTTAATTGTTGCATTACACATGATCTTAATGGGTAGTATGGCGATTGTTTGGACAGGTGCACAAACACATGCATTAAACCAACTTCCTCCTGAATTATATGCGCATGGATCAGCATCATTAAATACGCTATTACAAGTCAATGGAGCAATTGGAACCGCAGTTGCAATTAGTATTTTAACAAGTGGTAAGAACAATTATTTAGCACATTCATCTCATCCCAAACAATTGAGTGAAATTTCAAATGCTATTGCCAGCGGTGCCAATAATGTATTTTGGGGTTTAATGATTGTCGCAATCATCGGTTTTATCATTAGCTTATTGATGAATCATCCAAAAACTTTAAGTACTGTTAATAAGTAATATTAACCATATATTATAAATATTAAATGAGAAAGAAGGAATTATTTTGAACATTATGGTAACTGGCGCTACTGGTGGCTATGGTAGCTATGCATTAAAAAATTTAAAAGAATTTAGACCTGATGCAAATATTTATGCGCTTGTAAGAAATGAAGAAAAAGGTAAACAATTAGCCGAACAAGGTTTTAATATCAGAGTCGCTGATTATAACAATCTTGATTCAATGATAAAAGCTTTAGAAGGCATAGATCGCTTACTATTTGTTTCTATAAGCATTCCTAACATACAAAAAAATGTTGTGGATGCTGCAAAAATAAATGGTATTAAATACATTGCTTATACCAGTCTTCATGGGCTAGAATATTCAAAGTTTGGTTTAGAAATCAATCACCTACAAACAGAAGAATATATTAAAAGTTCCGGAATCCCATACACATTTTTACGAAACAATTGGTATTTGGAAATCATAGCTCCCTTTTTAAGTGTCGCAGCAAAAACAAAAGAATTCCCATATTATTCTCGTGAAGGAAAAGTAGCTTGGGCATTAAGGCGCGAATATGCAGAAGCAGGAGCAAGAGTTATAGCTGAAGGTGGATTTGAGCCTATTTTAGAATTAACAGGGGAACCATATAATTTTAAAGAATTAGCCTCAGCTATTGCAGATATAACCGAGCAATCAATAAATATCCATGAAACCGATAAAAATACATTTGTAAATACCATTTCAAAAACAGATATTACAGAATTGGGTTTAATGTTAGCAACAAGTTATCAAGATTATGCATTGAAAGGCTATAATGGAGAAGATCAAGCAAATCCTTCTACATTTGAGCGAGTATTAGGGCATCCTTTAACCCCATTAAAAGAAGCAATTAAAGAGCTTATATAGAATAAACCACCCATTCTATGGGTGGTTTATTCTATAGTGCGGGAATAACGTTGAAAATCCGCATTTTCCTGACACTATCCCTAAATACCTCTTCCACACACCTGCCCGTTAGCTTTGGTGAAATAATTCATAATGCCAGAAATCTTCATACTAAAATCATACCCCAGATAATAATAGATTACGGTTAGGTTTCATTCCAATTGTTGTTACACAGTATGAGTCTACTATACGGTAAAGAATATGTTTTTCTTATTCCAATAGCTAGATATTGTGCATTAGCAGCTTAGTGCACTTTAGAGTCCTATTGTTCACTAACTAACACGGCAATCTAACTGGAAATTTCAATTAAAAAATGTCGATCTCCAGACCGACATTTTTTAATTAATGCTCATTCACTTTCTCACTCGTTGAATAAGAAAGAGACGCTTTTTCCACAATCACGCCCGATTGTTGAACATCCTAATATTGAAGTAAAGGGCAGTTTAAGTGCATTTTTTCACAAACTCGTTTTTGAAGTTAAATGAGATACTATATCATAATGCAATAAAAATATGAATTAGCAGAACGACATTATTCTTGTTTTATCCATCAGAGACAAATTAGCATTTGTACTCGACTACTTTGACATTTTTTCATATTCAATTGCCCATTTCTCTAAAGCTTCCAATACTGGCAAAAAATTCACACCCAACTCCGTTAATGAATATTCAACTTTGGGTGGTACTTGTTTATAAACTTCTCGATGAATCATTTTATATTCTTCTAGTAGCCTTAATTGTTTAGTTAGTGCCGCTTGAGTAACATTAGGTAGCTTTTTTTGTAATTCGCCAAAACGCATGACTCCTTGGCTCAAAAAATACATGATTACCATATTCCACTTTCCACTAATTACTTTTTGAACTGGTGCTATAGGGCATTGTGTTATGTCTATTTCATAATTCTCATTTTTCATGTAATCACCTCATAGTATATTTTTTGATAGTATATATGTTTTTTTATCGTACTTTTGTTTTTTATTGTACGAGTTATACTATGAATAAGCAACAAATTATATCTTATAAAAATAAAAAGAGAGGCATGTTTATATTATGAAAAAAATATTCTTAAACAATTACGGTTCTGTAGATGTACTTCGCGAAGTAAATGAACCGATACCAGCTCCAGGGTCTAATCAGATATTAATTAAATTGGCTGCAATCAGTGTTAATGATCCTGATGTCATAATCCGCCAAAACGGTCCATTCCCAACAATGCCTCCTGAATTTCGTCCAACACTTCCACATATGCTTGGTCAGGATTTTTCTGGAATCGTCACACAGATCGGAGATGCTGTTACAAAGTTTCAGGTCGGTGATTATGTTGTAGGCTTTGCAATGAAAGGAACTTATGCTGAATATATTGCTATAGATGAAAATAGCCCTGTAGCAACAGTCCCTTCTGATCTGGATCTTATCCCGCTTGGTGGTTTATATGTAGCTGCCGCTACTGCATGGAGTGCTGTTATTAAGAATGGCCAAGTGCAAAAAGGACAAAGAGTTCTGATTCATGGTGCAGCAGGCGGTGTTGGTAGTATGGCAGTGCAGATTGCGAAAAATGCAGGCGCTTATGTTATCGCGACTGCAGGAGGTTACTCACGGAATTATTTAAAGGAACTTGGAGTTGATGAAATAATTGACTACAAAACTCAGGACTTTTCAACAATCGTTCATGATATTGATCTGGTTATCAATACGACAGGATCTGTTACACTGGAAAAAAGCTATAAAGTTGTGAAAAATGGTGGAAGAATATGTTCAACTCACGGTGTTCCAGATAAGGAAAAGGCATCCGAACTTGGTATTGAAGCAATATATTCCTTAGCTGACCTTTCCACTGATACATTGAATTCAATTATCGATCTATATAGTTCCCGCAAGCTGAAAGTAAGTGTATCCAAGTTGTATCACTTCACTTTGGAGGACATAAAAACCGCACATCTGGATTTTGAAAAAGGACCAAATCAGGGAAAGAGAATTATTTCATTTAGTTTGTAAGGATGAAACTTCCTTTACAAACAAATTTAGTTTAAGTAATATTTCCAAATAAAAAATAAAAGGGGTTTAGAGATATGAAAAACACGATTTTTCAAGGCACAATAGAGCATTCGGGATTTGTAGTACCCAATATCGAAGAAGCAGTTGAATTCTTCACTAACATTTTGGGTTTTGAAGTCTTGTTACGTCCAGGACGGATGCAGTTTGCAGACAATAGTTTAAAGAGGTACTTTGGGGTTCACGAGAATTCAGTTATGGAAGGGGCAGCATTTTTGCAATACGGGGGAAGAAAGATCGAACTGGTCCAATGGTCGACGCCAGATCAACAGAGTGTTCACCTAAAACCCAGTGATATCGGTGTAGCTCATCTAGCTATTACAGTTACCGATTTAGAAGAGGCTTTGAAGTATTTTGCGGAACAGTCTAGTGTTAAAGTTAGAGAACTGAGCCCTCTTGGATTTTTCTATATAACAACTCCATGGGGGATGGAGATTCAAATAATGAAACAGTAGTTTTAACTATTCACAATAGGTATGGATTTATAATATGGTTCACCCTAGCCCATTAAACAATGAAAAAGGCACTCGCGCCTGAGTGCCTTACTTCCTTGTCACCAGTTTATCAGTACAAAATTTCTACCGTGAAGCCACCTGGTGCTTTTACATAGAACGTATAACCATGTGCATGTTGTGGAGGATCCACTTCATAACCATCTTCTTTCAATCGTTGGTTGATAAGGTTTACTTGTTCTTCATTCTCCTGCGGGAAGCCAATATGAAAAGTCTTTGGATATTGAACATTTTTTCCTTTCATAAGAGTCAGGACAAAACCTCCATCATCAAACATAGCGGCAAATGCGTTTCCTCTGCTTCCTACGCATTTCAAACCAAAATACTTTTCTAAAAAAAAACTCGCGAGATGCTGAAACATCAGCTACTGTCAAATTTAAATGATTTAGTTTCATCATCCTCATACCCATTCTTTTTAGTTATCTATCTCCTTTTCACAGGAATCCAGATTTCATTTGCCAATAGATCTGTTGGATCATTCAAATCACGGACAAATTCGATTGACTCTGCAAGTTCATAACCTGACGAAGGTAACCATTCTGAATAAATTCGTTCTCATTTCTTCAACATTGTTTCAGGCTGTGGACCTGAAGTTTTGAAAACAACCCAAGTCACTGCCGGAATCTCTAACGTTGTAAACTCTTTTGGAGCATCCTTTGTCGTAACAACCGAAATATAATAATCCCTACTGGTAGCTGTAATATTTGCACTTACATGCAGAATCCCTAGAAAATCAGTATTTGAGAAGAGTTCCAGCTTATTTAAAAGGGCATCATTCTCAAG
>JAEWMK010000182.1 GCA_023457235.1 Bacillota bacterium | reverse complement strand
GCCTTGGACTTCATCACAATTTATTTTTTGAAGGAAGTCTACTTGAGTTTCTTCTTCTACACCTTCAGCAATGACATCCAATTTTAAGTTATAGGCCATATTTAAGATCGTCGAGACAATTGCAGCATTTTCAGCATTTGTCGTAATATCTCTAATGAATGAACGATCAATTTTTAGGCGATCGATTGGCAGCATTCTTAAATAATTAAGCGAGCTATAACCTGTACCGAAATCATCAACGCTAATTTGGATCCCTATTTGTTTTAAATGATTAAGAGTCGTAATGGCTTGATTAAAGTCCACTGTCATACTTTCTGTTATTTCAAGCTCTAAAAGGCTTGGGTCAAGTCCAGTCTCATGTAAGATTTCTTCGATCATTTTAACAAGATTTGTTTGTAAAAACTGTTTAGTTGATAAGTTGACTGAGACAATGATTGGATGAATTCCATTCTTTTGCCACTCTACCACCTGCCTGCAGGCAGTTCTTAAAACAAATTCACCGATTTGAATAATTAACCCTGTTTCTTCGGCAATGGAGATGAATTTGCCCGGAGGGATAATTCCTTTTTCCGGATGAATCCATCTAACAAGTGCTTCAATGCCGCTAATTTTTCCGGTTTGAATATTCACCTTCGGTTGGTAGTAGACTGTGAATTCATTTCGTTCCAATGCTTTTCTTAAATCATTTTCGAAAATAAGCTGTTCGTAAGTGGAATCCTTTTCCAGTGGTGAATAAATACTATAATTATTTCGGCCTAACTCCTTCACCCTGTACATCGCAATATCAGCATGCTTGATAAGTGTATCAGCATCCTCACCATCAGTCGGATAGATAGCGATACCGATACTGCATGTAATGTGCACTTCATACCCCGATATCGTAATCGGATGATTGATCGCATTTGTAATTGTTTCAGCAAGCTTTATCGCTTCATTGCCATCTTTAATTTTAGGCAGGAGGATGATAAATTCATCTCCGCCAATTCTTCCGACCGTATGATCAGGTTCAACACATGAATCGATAAGATGGGCAACATGTTTTAATAGAAGGTCGCCAAATTCATGTCCAAGTGAGTCATTAATAATTTTAAAACGATCTAGGTCTAGAAACATGACTCCAAGCATATAGGAGTTACTTTGATTTTTGATCGACGTTAGAGCTCTGTTCAAACTAGCTTTAAAATAGCGATAGTTTGGCAAATCTGTAAGATAATCGTGATAAGCAGAAATTTTTAATGATTCATACGCTGAAACACGGTCTATCGCAATGGCAATCTGATTAGCGAAAACGTTGAGTGTATCTTCCTTGCCATTTTCGTTAAAAAAGTTTTTTTGCAGGCTTCCAATATTTAATGTTCCGATAACCCTTTCGTTAATAATCAAAGGTAATGAAATCGTTGATTGTATGCCCTGTCTTAATGGAACTTGTTCGCAAGCAAATATTTTGTTTATGGAAAGGTCATTTCGAACAAATGGCTTTTGTGTTTTTGCTACGATTTCAAAGGGGGTATCCGTATAAGGGACTTCACCTATCGTAATACTGTCATTATTTGTAATATAGTAAATGCTGACAATATCTTTATTGTCCTCAAATAATGAGATTGAAAGTCTGTCAGGATTAATAAACAATTTTATTTCTTTTAATATGATACTTACAACATCATAGTGACTTAAATTTTGTTTTAGTACCGCTTGAGAAATATTACCAAGTGTTTTTAATTGTTTCACTTTTTCAGATAGTCTAGTAGTGGCTCGTAATACTTCCTTTTTCAAATTACTCTCATTTTGCTCAATCGTTGTGGCCATTTGATTGAAGACGACAGATAAAGAATGGACCTCATTTGTACCTTCTTCTTTTACCTGTATATGGCGTTTTCCTTCACTCATGGCTTTTGCTGCAGCCATGAGCTCTTTTAATGGTAAAGTCAATTTTCTGCTTAAAATAATTGAAATGAACATGGAACAAGCTGAAACAATTAACATGATCAAGAATGTATATGTGTATAAATTCCTTTGCTTTGATAATAAATTATCTTTTTTTAGGGCGATTTCAATTTCACCCAGATCCGAATTGAAATAAACTAATGGCACTTTTTCAATAAATAATTCTTTATTTGTAAATGTTTCTCCTTTTTGATTGACAACTATCCCGGCCTGATCTCTTACGATTACATACTGGATATTTGGCTGATCCAATAGTGAGTAAGCAAGGGGAGAGATGCTGCTATAATCTTCATTAAGCATTGAAAGAGAAATGGCTGAACGTAAAGTAGTTGCTGCTGTACGTCCTTCACTCCTTAACCCATCTTCTAAATTATCGGCTTCATGATAGAGATACATGGAGCCTAGTGAAACAATACATATAAGAATAAGGGTATTCATCGTTAGCCATATTCGAAATGTAATGCTATTTCTCTTTGCTAACATCTTTATTTCCTCCAGTTTTTGTATGACAAGTTTCACCATTATTATACCTTATATTGCCAAGTAAATATTGTTTAAAAAACAAAAAAAAAAGATAGATCAGTATCTATTTCGCTTTTTTCATAAATTGTTCATTTTTTAACAAAGATGGCAAATAGTCTACTTGGAATAAATCATCTGGATATTGAATTCCATAATCATCATGATCTTCATAAAGTATGGTTTGAACGAGTTCATTTAAAGCCTCTATATAATAGTCACGTAAAAATTCATAGCTAAAAGGTTCACTTGGAATGTAATCTTCCTTACAAACGATAGGATTACAGTAATTTAAATATGTTCGACATGGTAAGGGACGAATTTCATAAGCGATACATTCATTCGTTTCCACATTCAGCAAAGGGCATGGCAGCTGACTTGAAATATATTGAAGCTTAAAGTCACTTACTTCTTCAAAATTAATGGAACAAAGTTTATTAATTGTGTCCCGATGTTTGGTAAAATATGTTTTTAAATGGTTCACAATTTGGGTTCTTCGCTCATCAGGTATATTATTAATCACACCAATCATAAGCTTAGCCTCTAATTTTGTCGTAATAATTGGGAAATAACAGCAATTGGTACAACCTTTTTCGCAGCTTGGAGAAATACTCACTTTCTTTTCTATATTATTGATCTCAGAATCGACGATCTTTAACAGTTCTTTAAAGGAGTGAAGAATTAAATCATATCCTTCTAAATCTGTCTGTTCGAATAGCTCATCTATTTTATTTAAAAATGCATCTTCTGTTGGGATATGTTTTTCATTTATTTCGTTACAAATATCGACTATATCTTTGTAGTTTAGATGTTTTTTCAAGCCTTTCCACTCCTTACATGATTTAGGGACTACCTTTTTATATTTTATAGAAATAATTTAAACTAGCAATAACTTAACGGCAGTCATATAATTACTTTATTATTTTTTTTTGGGAATCGGAGGATTTTAAATGGAAGAGGAACAAAAACAACAAACGATAGGTGTGTTAAATGGGATCTTTGCCTATATGATTTGGGGGGTTCTCCCAATATACTGGAAAGCATTAGATACGATCGGTGCCGAAGAGATATTAGCCCACCGTATTTTTTGGTCTTTTGCCCTTATGATCTTAGTATTACTATGTTTCAAAAAGGGGAAGCAGTTTCTAACAGAATTGAAAGTCATTATTTCAAAACCTATATTGGCATTATCTGTTATTATGTCCGGAATACTTATCAGCGGCAACTGGCTTATTTATATTTGGGCTGTAAATAACAATCATGTCCTTGAAACTAGTCTTGGATATTATATTAATCCATTAATTAGTGTGTTATTAGGGGTCGTTGTTCTTAAAGAGAGGCTTAGCTTCGTCCAAGTGCTATCTTTTATCTTGGCGGCTATAGGTGTCTTCGTACTGACGTTCCAATACGGGAAAATTCCGTGGGCTGCATTATTATTGGCATTAAGCTTTGGATTATATGGTCTAGTTAAGAAGAAAGCAAACTTAAGTTCAACTACTGGACTGACAGTTGAAACTATGGTGGTAACGCCAATAGCCGTAGTTTATTTAATTAGTCTTTATTTAGACGGAAAAGGAGAATATACACTTCTTACTTTTAATACTACTAATTTATTATTAATTGGCACAGGAATTGTGACTGCTATTCCGCTATTATTATTTGCGGAAGCTGCGAAAAGGGTGCCCTTATCAATGATTGGTTTTATTCAATACATTTCACCAACGATAACATTGTGTTTAGGTATATTTGTTTACCATGAACAATTTACGAAGATCGACTTTATTGCTTTTGCCTTTATTTGGCTTGCACTTGTCATTTATTCTTTATCAAATGCGAAACGAATTAGAATATTCCAACCAAAGCTGCGTAAACATAATAAATACGAGCGTGTAAGGAGTAGGGAGGGATTATGATTATTTTTAAAAATCGATTTGGATTAGTACGGTCGGGGTGGCTTATATTTCTAGCTAGTATGATGCTAATAATTTTTCAAGTGATCTTCTCCTTGCCAGGGATATTTTTGCATAGGGAGCTTTTCGATCCAGAATATTACCCGTGGATAGAGCTGTTAATGAATGGCGGTGGGGTAGCAGGTGCTATCATAAGCAGTTTGCTAGTTTGGAGATATATTAATAAGAAGAAAATTGTAACGCTTGGTTTAGAACTTAATAGTTTAAATATGAAGGATTTTGTGTTCGGGTTATTTTTAGGCGGGGCCTCGATGACGCTTATTTTTATTATATTGTTGTTAACGGGGCAACTATCGTTAAAAGTGAGTCTACTTGCACCAGACTTTTCTATTTATTCGTTAACTTTTCTAATATTATTTATTGCTGTCGGCTTTTCCGAGGAAATATTCTTTCGTGGCTATATCATGAAAACGATGGAAGACCGTCATAATTCGAAATGGCTCCTATATGTAATGTCAGCCCTAATCTTCTCTTTATTCCATGGGATGAACCCAAATGTTTCCGTTTTTGGATTGATTAACATTGGACTTGTAGGGCTATTATTTTCCTATATGTATGATGCGACGAAAAGTCTTTGGATGCCAATTGGGTATCATATTACATGGAATTATTTTCAAGGAAATGTATTTGGTTTTCCGGTTAGTGGTACAGATCCACATGGGCTATATCAAATAACTACAGAGAGCAGTGTGAAGCTCTTGACAGGGGGAAACTTTGGTCCAGAGGGTGGAATACTAGCTACGCTTTTTATAATTGTAGGTGTATTTGCTACCAATATATATTGTAAAAAAAGAGGGTCAGGCTCCTTCGAATCGAAATATTAGCAAGATTCTAACATTTCAATTCGTAGTAAGGTGCCTGAGCCTTTCTTTTAACTTCATTCAGCAGAAGTCTCCCACTTCCATAAGTGGTGAGATAAATGCGATCTGGTATTTTAAATTCGATGGGGTACAAACCCAAGCTGAATAAAAAGTTAAAGCCTCCGGCGAGCCTTGCGATTTTCAGAGGTAGTTTTTCGAGCAAGCTCGAAAATATCCGCTGGGCGCAAATACGCCAAGGCGCATTTGATTATCTTCTTGATGTAGCAGCAACTAGTTGTTTTTCGTGTTTCTTTTCTAATTTCATTTCAATGCGATCTATTTCTTTTTCATCGCGCATTAATTCTAATTTGTTCTCCTTTACTAGCTCTTCGAAAGATGGAATTCTTTTTTTCATGTCATAATCCTCCAATATTATTTATTTATAATCTCTTTATATTTTGTTCATGCCCTTATTATAATGTCGGCTTAATTCGACAATATATGATATTTATCACATTTTCAACAGTTTTGATGATAATTTCACAATATCTTAACAATTTTCTGAAAAATATTCATAATTCTGACTTTAAATGGATAATTATGGAAGATAAAATGATTTTGTTGAATGAAGTTAAAACTTGTCGATGTGTATTAAATATGGTAAATTATTTCTTGAAAACTGACCGAAAAACTAAAACGGTCAATTGGTGGTGAAATAGTGGATAAAAGAGAAAAAATTATGCAGGCGGCAACTCAATCTTTTTCAATGTTTGGTTTTAAAGGAACTACAGTAGATCATATTGCTAAGATTGCGGGAGTAGGAAAAGGTACGATTTATACATATTTTGAAAATAAAGAGGTCATCCTTCAGGAAATCATCCAAGCCCTTATTCGTGAAATGAAGGAAAATGCTGAAAACGCGATAAGAATAGATCGAACTGTATTTGAAAATCTACATGAAGTGCTTTACAGTGTTTTACTTTACCGGAAAGAACATGTATTAATGATTAAGCTGTCTCAAGAGGTTAAAGAATTTGGGACAGAAGTGGCGAAACAAGCCCTTGTTCAAATTGAAAAAGAATTACTTTCCTATATTCAAATTTTCATTGAAAAAGCAATTGCTAATAGAAAATTCAAAGAATGCAACCCGGAAATAACAGCATTTGTCATTTATAAAATGTATGTTTCGTTGGTTGTGGAATGGAATGATATCCGGCATGGGATGCTTACGAATGAAGAGGTTTTTGAATTGTTCAAGCTTTATTTAATGGAAGGATTAGTGATGAAGAGATGAAGAATTTGCGGTGGATCATATTTATCGGGATGTTTATTTTGATTGCTGGTGGTTTTGGGATACTACTAACAAATCAAGCTTCAGGTGGAGGCTTAACTTCCACTAATCCAACAGCCTATATTGAAGGGACAACGATTAATGCCAGTTTCAAAATTGGGGGAAGAATAACCGAACTTTTAGTGGAAGAAGGAGATGTTGTTAAGAAAGGTCAAGTGATAGCACGATTGGAAAGCAAAGAATTAGAAAATAAAGTAGCACAGGCAGAAGCGGCAGTTCAATTAGCGGAAGGAAAAATAACGGAAGCCAGCAGCGCGAAAAAGGCGGCAGCCGTTAAAGAAGCACAGGGTAATGAAGCTGTTACGGTTACTGAACAGTCAATTGAAAGTCAAATTCAACAAGCGGAAGCTGCAGTAAAAGCAGCTGAGGCCAATGTACAAGCACTGGAGACCAAAATCAATTCTGCTAAAGAGCTCTACGAAATTTCAACAACAAACTATGAACGGATGGTAGAGTTGCAAAAAGCTGGTGCGGTAGCCCAAATTCAAGTTGATGAAACAAAAGCAAAAATGGAGCAAGCAAAGGCTGAATACTTCGGTTCCCAAGAACAGAAAAAGGCAGCAGCCGCACAAATTGATCAAGCGCAGGCAACTTTAAAAAATGCAATTGCCAACCGCGGTAAAGTAAATGTAAGTAAAAAAGATTTGGAATTGGCAAATGCCTCAATCGGTCAAGCAGAAGGTGCTATTGCTTCAGCCCAAGGCGGAAAAAGTCAAGCACAAGCAGCTTTGGATGAGGCTAAAACATATCTTTCCTATACAGAATTAGTTGCACCGGCTGATGGGGTGATTATAACCAAATCAGCACAAATGGGAGAGCTAGTAAACACAGGATTTCCTATTTTTACAATCGAAACGAAGGATACGAGGTATGCCGAGTTTTATTTTGATGAATCAGAAATTGTTAACCTAAAAACAGGAGATGCTGTAATTGTTGAATTAGTGGCATCCCAGCAAAAATTGACCGGAAAAATTAAAAAGATTTCTCCTGCCGGTGATTTTGCGATAAAAAAGGCTACGCAAAGTATTGGTGAAACTGATATCCGTTCATTTGCGCTTAAGGTTGAATTACCGGACCTACCAGCAGAAATCCCAACGGGCATGACTGTAAAATGGGTTGGAGATGGTGAGTTAAAATGAAATTAAGCATCGGTGATATCATTAATGAAGAGTGGAGAAATATCCTTAGGGACAAGCGTTTATTTGCTGTGCTTTTCCTAATTCCAATATTATATACAGCTATGTTTGGCTATCTCTACTCCAATCATCGTGTAACCGAAATGGATACCGTTATTGTCGATCAGGACCATAGTCAATTAAGTCAAAAAATAGTTCAGGCTTTTGATGAAACAGAAAGTTTTAATGTAATTAAACTTGTGAATTCGGAAGCGGAGATCAAGCGATTGCTTGAAGCCGGTAAAGCAAAAGTCGTGATCATTATTCCAAGCAATATGTTTAACAAAGTATTGCGCGGGGAAGAAGCACCTATTCTTACGATGATTGATGGAAGTAATATGCTTATTTCAAACTCAGCTACGAAAGCGGCCAATGAGGTCATTGCTAATTTTAACTTTGGTACATCAGCGAAAAAACTAGCACAAAACCAATTTAATTCAGAGCAAATACAATTAACCTTTCAATCTATCCCTTTTCGCTCAAGGGTTCTGTATAATGGAACATTTAATTACAGCACTTTTCTAGTCTATGGCTTAATAGGGGTAGCCTTGCAACAAGTATTATTATTGGGCTTATCATTAACGATTACACGCGATAAAGAACAAGGGAATTGGAACAGATTTAAAGAATGGCGCGAATGTCCTTGGCGGATTGCTTATGCGAAATCCGCACCATATTTTTTAATTGGAATCTTTAATTTTATTACAACATTTTTAGTTGCCATTTATGGCTTTGGCTTACCGTCAAATGGAAATCTCTTTTCTGCGATTGGATTAGCCGTTTCCTTTACGTTTGCTTTATTAGGTATTGGGTATCTTGCTAGTTTATTTTCTGCCAACCAGGTAGGAGCAACACAAATCACAATGTTAATCGCGGTGCCATCATTTTTACTGTCCGGTTTTACTTGGCCATTTGAGGCGATGCCAAAATTATTGAGTGTCATTGGTCATCTTTTACCATTAACGTATTTTCTTGACGGGGTTCGAAATATTTTTATTAAAGGTGTTGGCTTTGAGTTAATTTGGAAAGATTGTTTAGTTCTTTTATTAATGGGCTTGTGCACATTTTTTGTTGCTTTTATTGCCTCTAGTCTTAAGGTGTTTTGGGAAAAAAGAGAAGATCCAAAAAACGATATTGAAATAGCGGGCTGACTAGATAGTCAGTCTTTTTTTGTACTATAAAATATATTTTTGTAGATTATAGTATAAGTAAAGACATCGATATTTGCCATTGTGGGCAAATATCGTGTTTTTCTAATGTTTTTAGTATAATGTATTTTTATTGTTGTGACAAAAATATTTATTGGAAGCCCTCTTTGTAGCGGGTTATAAAAGCCTCAATTTCATCGGATTTGAAACCCCGTTGATACAAGTATTGTTTCACTTTCTGATCAAGTTCCCAGCCTTCAAATTTATTGCTATATCTTTTAAAGGCTTTTTCACCTTGTTTAGATATGGCCTGAAATTTTTGCTCCTCATCTTTTTCAATCACAATTTCAGATAAGGCTGTTTTAACGATAGATTGAGAAAAACCTTTTGCGAGTAGTGCTTGTCCTATTTTTTGTTTTATTTGGTAATCAGACATCGTTTTATTTTGTTTAGCATTTTTTTCAGCAAACAGAAAGGCGATACCTAATTGTGTTTCTTAAGGGAATTCCTTTAAGCTCTCTTGGATATTCGCGTCTGAAGTCCCTTT
>JAEWMK010000181.1 GCA_023457235.1 Bacillota bacterium | reverse complement strand
GGATTAGGCTGTCATATCAATGCGATGGAATTTGTGGACCATATCCCACAGGGAGAATACCCTGCAGGTGCGCTTGCAGCAGCATTTTATCTAATCAGCGGAGTTCGCGGCATGGAGCGTGGCACATTATCCGAACAGCGCGATGAAAACGGCAATGAAATCCTATCACATATGGAATTATTGCGCCTAGCGATGCCACGTCGTGTATACTCACTGTCACACGTAAAATATGCAGTAGACCGCATTACTTGGCTATATGAAAACCGCCACTTAATCGGTGGATTAAAATTCATTGATGAACCGAAAGTATTGCGTTTCTTCTTTGGAAAGCTTGAAACAACAACGGATTGGGGAACAAAGTTAGTGGAGAAATTCCGCGAAGATTTCGGCGATAGCTTGTAAAACTGAATTGTAGCAGTCAAAGGTCAGAGGATAACCTCTGGCCTATTTTTTTGTACGTGGAGGCACAACTGATGTCCCAACTGGCGCACCAACTGACATATAAAAAATAAATTAATCCTATAAAGCACATACTAATATTTAGCGAAACTACATAAAACACGATCTAAAATCTATATGTGATGTGGTGATTCCGTGAAGAATATTTTACATATCTATAAGACAGATTGGATAAACATATTTAAGGTTCCAATTGCTACGCTTCTAATTATTGGATTAATGGTTTTACCTTCTTTATATGCGTGGGTCAATCTGATCGGGGCATGGGATCCTTATGGAAACACATCACGTGTTCCGATTGCGGTGACAAATGAGGATGAGGGAACTGTTTTAAACATTAGGGATATTCATAAAGAAATAAACATTGGGGAGGAAATCGTTAATAATCTAAAGAAAAACAATAAATTGGGTTGGACATTTGTTTCGAGGGAAGAGGCGGAACAAGGTGTCATACATGGTGATTACTATGCAAGTCTCTTGATTCCAAAGGATTTTTCTGAAAAAGTTGCCACGATTATTAGTGATCATCCGGTTAAGCCTGAGATTCAATATACAGTTAATGAAAAAGTAAATGCTATTGCACCGAAGATAACAGCAAGCGGTGCCTCTGGAGTGGTTGCACAAGTAAATGAAAGTATTATTAAAACAGCTTCTGAAGCCATTTTTACAGTATTTAATAAAGTTGGGATTGAGCTTGAAAAAGAATTACCTACTGTCAGGAAAATTGAACATCGTATTTTGGAACTTGCCCAGCATATACCTGAAATCGATCAGGCAGCAAACAAGGTACTTGAAATTGAAAAAAAGATACCGGAAATTAATGAAAAGACCAATAAAATTGTCGAGATTGAACAATATCTACCAGAGGTTGAAGCAGCTGGGAACAAAATTCTTCTGTTAGAAGAGAACATTCCCAAGTTAAAAACTGTCGGTGATGAAATAGTAGCCATTCAACAAAGGCTGCCCGATATTGAAAAGGCAGCAAATCGTATTGTGGAAATCGATCAAAATTTTTATAAAGTGGAAAAGGAATTAAACACGGCTTTGACGGATGCAAAAAAAGCAGAAGAAATTATTAATGAAGCGATAACGGCTTTACCAAAGGTTGAGCAAATTACAGATACAAGCTTAAAGTATATCAATGCCTTAAATGAGTTTTTAACAGAAAATGAAGGTGCTTTTGATCAAATAGCCCCAGTTATAAAACAAAATTTGTATCTATTACAGCAAACAGCGGACGCTGTAACTCAATTTACAGAGGTACTAAAACAGGTTAATTTCGATCCGGAATTAGCTGCAAAAATGCTCACAATTCTCCAAAGCCAATTGGCAGTAGGAGTAAATGTAATTGAACATACCGAAAGCTTGTTAACATCTTTAAATAATTATTTACCCAATCAGACACTTACGGATAATATTAATTCCTTAAATAAGTTAAAAACAAATATTATTAATCAAAAAAAGACATTAGCGGGGCTGCAAACTGCAATTGAAAATGGGGAACGGCCCATTTCGACTGCGGTTGAAGGTTTGAATGGACTTTCCAAACAAGCTAGCAAAGAGCTAGGGGGAATATTGGCACGCTATGATTCGGAAATTGTCCCAAAAGTCAATCAAGCTCTAGATGACATTAGATTGACAGCACAAAATTCGGCAGATGTTCTTGAAGGGGCCAGAAACAGATTGCCTGATATCGAAAAACTATTAACTGATTCAGCAAGAGTAGCATCTTTTGCTGTTGGCCAATTAACAGAGCTGCAACAGAATTTACCGGAAATCGGTGCACGGCTTCATCAGGCAGCAACAACGATACAATCAAAAATGGATGATTTAACGAAAGCGGTAAATGAAGCAACAGATTTTGTTCAAAATGATTTTCCAAAATTAGAACCGAAAATACATCAAGCAGCTAACTTCGTTAGAAACGACCTCCAAGGGGTGGAGGATGATATTCATAGGGTTTCAACATTTGTCCAAACACGGCTCCCGGAAATAGAGGAAAATATTCATAAGGTAGCCAATCTAATCCGTGAAGATTTGCCAGGTTTTAAGGATGCTTTAGCG
>JAEWMK010000180.1 GCA_023457235.1 Bacillota bacterium | reverse complement strand
ACTTAAGAGCTCAAACTCGTGCAAATGAGTCGTTAATGAAAGAATTAATGATCATCCATGATAAAACAAGAATAAACGAAATAATTCGAGAGATTGAAGAACGAGGAAAGTTATCGGTTAAAGACGTTAATGACTATAAAGGAACAATATTTTCAGACTTTGAAAATGAACGACTTCCGCAGGTTGAAGCCCTTTTAAAGGACATTCAAACAGAACAAGAACAATTATTATCTGTTTTTGCCAATGAAGGTTCTGAAGAAGCATTTAAAATTTTTCAAACCAGGTTGGAGAAACCTATAAATGAACTAAATGTTATGCTGCAAGAACTAGCTGATTTTAATGCAACAGAAGCTGACAAGCTGCAAAGTGAAATTAGCAGTCAAGAAAAAACAGCCACTATTTTTATGACAGTTATCATCGTTCTTGCTGCTGTCCTTTCTATCCTTTTAGGAATGGTCATTTCTCGAATTATTACAAATCCAATCAAAGGCCTTGTTGGTGAAATGGCGAAAGCCGGAAAAGGAGATTTAACGGTTCACATCGATTACTCTTCAAAAGACGAAATGGGGGAATTAGTAGCTTCCTTTAATCAAATGATTTCTAACATGAATAGGGCGATTGCCGAAGTAACAGAAAATGCAACGAGTCTCGCTGCTAGTGCTGAAGAAATATCAGCAAGTACGGAAGAGATTGCGTCTGGTAGTGCACAACAGGCGCAAGATACTAACACTTCTATGGATATGGTGACAGAAATGACGAATGCCATTCAAGCAGTTTCAGAAAATGCACAAAATGCAGCTAGTCTGGCAGACCAAACTGTAGGAGCAGCTGAACAAGGAGGTTTGGTCCTAAATGATACCATTGTTGGCATGGAACAAATTAGTACAAGTATTCATGATTTAGCAGATAAATCTGTCCAAATAGGTGAAATCATTGAAGTTATCGATGATATTGCGGAGCAAACAAATCTACTTGCCTTAAATGCGGCAATAGAGGCTGCACGTGCAGGTGAAGTAGGCAAAGGCTTTGCAGTAGTAGCTGATGAGGTGCGAAAGCTTGCCGAACGAAGCAGTAAAGCAACGAAAGAGATTTCTGAATTAATTACTATTATTCAAGAAAACACGAAACGGTCTGTAGATTCAGTTGCAATCGGAAATGAAAGAGTCGAAAAGGCTGGATCAACATTTAAAGATATTGTAAAGCTTGTAAAAGATTCTTCCGCCAAAATAACGGAAATTGCTGCAGCAAGTGAGCAGCAAGCAGCACAAGCACAAGAGGTATTGCTATCCGTTCAAAATATTGCGTCTGTAACGGAGGAAACAGCGGCAGGCATTGAAGAAACAGCTTCAACAGCTACAGACTTGGCGGGTATGGCAGAGGCCTTAAGTCAGTTGGCATCAAGATTTAGAGTTTGAAAGTTTAAGGAAAGATAATACAATTAGGAACAGGCTGTAACAGTAAGGAGGGGCCAGACCCCACAATATAACATCTTATGCTAAATTAATTTCGCTGCATTTAGATATATTATTTATTGTGGGGAACTGCCCCCTTATGATTTATCCACTATTTTTATTGTCTAGCTTCAGCGACCAGCGCCTAGTAAACTTCGCTCATCTCCCTACGATAAGTCAACATCGATTCGCTTTGCTTATCGTGTTTCCTTTATCTCAGTCGATGCGCTCCAGTTTATACGTCGCTAATCGGTCGCTTCAGCTTTTCTATGCTTCAGCCGCTCCAAAAAGTCCTTTTAACCAATTAAGAAATGAAATTAGCCCGTCAATAATATTACTCATAATCCCTTGCGTCCGCTCATCCTTCATAAATTCCTGCACACGTTCTGATACATAAACTAAATCATTTTTTACTTGATTCCAGTCGATGTTCATATTTTTCATTTTATTAAATAAATCAATTAACCCTTGTTTTTCAGCGTCTGTTAATTGGATGCCAAGTTCGGCAGCGGTTTGGTCAATTAAAGCCGAAACCTGTTCATCTGTTAAGTTCGGGTTATTCGCAATTTCTTCTTTAATTCTCGTGAACAATGCGGTAGCCTCATCAGCACCAATGCGTTCGCCGAGCTTCGCCGTTTTTACCATTTCTTCATTCGCGATTTGCTTTTGCTCTTCAGGAATTACCGCTTCTCCGGATACTTCATACGCTTTAAAAATCCCTGTTAATCCGGCAGTACCTGATACCTCGAAAGGTGCAGTAACATATATATCAGCATCTTTGACACCAGCTGTTATCAATGAATTCGAGTATATTTCCTTAGTGACCCATGTAATGTTATTTGTTTCAACATTTAATCCTGTGCCTTGTTCTTTTAAAGTAATTTTTGCTGATGAAATGGCTTTTGAACCTATTTGTGCTTTACTAATGTATTTTCCTAAATATTTGTGTTCTTCTTCATTGCTGACAGTGATAATGGTATCACCTTCTTTATAGCCCATTTCTTGTTTAATTGCCTCTTGCTGCTCAGACGTTAAATTTTCTCCAAGCGTAATAATGACATCTCCAGGCTGAGCGTCGGCATAACTAATTTCGGTCGGAAGGACAAAGCTAAATAGTAATAGCAACCATCCAATGATGATTTGTCTTTTCATTTGTAAAAAATCCTCCTTTGACTTTTACCACAAATTCTATCCTCTATCATAATTGTTTCCATAAATTTGGACATCAGTCTTAGGACCGATGAACATTACCAATTTTAGCATAAAAAACTGATTTGAAAAGAAAAAAGAAGCCCTTATTGCAACATGGGCTTCTTCACTTTTACATAAAGGCTCTTTTCTAAGATATTGTGGCTTTTTTCTACCTTTTTTAAGGTTTGTTCCAATAAATAGACGAAGAAATTCCGCTTAATGAGGTAATTGGATGTAAAATAACTGAAATAGACGGAGGCATTCCGCCTATTTGATTTTAAACCGCAAAAATGGACGACTTTTCTTTGAATAACCGGAAAACCTCCGCTAATTTAATCCAAAATGAGCTCCATTTTGCAAATAACCGGAAAACTTCCTCTTATTTGTTACCCTTCCGAGGGGGCTATCTATCAGCCAACTTTTTCTTAGTGTAGTTCAGATTCTAAATGAATAACCTTCGCATTTCTTCCATAAAAAGTATACGAAAACAGCCTAAATAAATATTATTTCAAAGCTTGCGCTAAATCTTCGATTAAATCCTCTACATCTTCCAAGCCAACAGAGATACGAACGAGGCCGTCGGTAATGCCAAGTTCTGCACGTCGTTCAGCAGGGATTGAGGCATGAGTCATTTTTGCAGGGAGTGAAATTAAGCTTTCAACTGCACCTAAGCTTTCTGCAAGTGTAAAGTATTTCGTACGACGCAATAGGTCTTCAGCTTTTTCCGTACTGCCGACATCAAAGGAGATCATGCCGCCAAAGCCTCTAGCTTGTTTTTTATGAGTATCATGACCTTTATGGTCAACAAGTCCAGGGTAGTATACTTTAGAAACAACTTCATGCTGCAGTAAAAACTCAACAATCTGTTTCGTGTTTTCTTCAATTTCCTCCATGCGTATACCTAAAGTTCTTATACCTCTGATTAATAACCAAGAATCCTGTGGACCAAGAATGCCGCCAACAGAGTTTTGGATGAAGTGGAGCTGCTGACCAAGCTCTTCAGAATCAACTACTACCAATCCTGCTACAACATCACTGTGTCCACCTAGATATTTTGTTGCACTGTGGAGGACGATATTTGCTCCAAGCTCAATCGGATTTTGCCAGTAAGGTGTGCTGAACGTGTTGTCGACGATAAATAAAAGTTCATGTGCCTTGGCTAATGCAGCAACAGCTTCGATATCCGTGATTTTTAATAGCGGATTCGTTGGAGTTTCAATATAAATTGCTTTAGTATTCGGTTGAATCGCTTTTTCGATTTCTTCAACAGAGCTTGTATTTACAAATGTAAATTCAAGATTAAAACGTGTTAATACTTTTGACATAACACGGAAGGTTCCACCGTACACATCATCTGTAATAATGACATGATCACCTGCAGATAATAGCATCATTACAGAAGTAATGGCAGCCATACCGGAACCAAAAGCAAAGCCGCGATAGCCGCTCTCGATATCACGGATCAAAGCTTCCACCGCTTCACGGGTTGGATTTCCTGTTCTTGCATATTCATAAACAAAGTTTCCTACACCTTCTTGTTTAAACGTACTTGAATGATAAATGGGTACTGACACTGCTCCTGTGTGTTTATCTCTAGCTATGCCGCCATGAATGAGTTGAGTTTTTTTGCGCATGTTTTTCACTCCAAATTATTGTTTTTTATATATACCGGAACTTAAGTAACGTTCACTGCTATCAGGGAAAATCGTAACAATATTCGTACCAGGTTTTGCTGCTTGTGCTTCGCGTAAGCTTGCTTCAAACGCCGAACCTGATGAACTACCCACTAACAAACCACATTTTTGCGAAAGTTCTCTTACACGCTGAAAAGCAGTATCGTCGCTAATCGTATGAATCGCATCAAATAGGCTAGTATCTACAAAAGGTGGGATAAATTCCATGCCAATTCCTTCTGTTCGATGTGACCCTGATTCACCGCCATTAAGGATCGAACCTTCTGGCTCAACAATCACGGTTTTTATTGCAGCATTTTGTTCTTTTAAATATTTTGCTGTGC
>JAEWMK010000179.1 GCA_023457235.1 Bacillota bacterium | reverse complement strand
ATTTCAGATAAATAAGAAAAAAAAGCGACCACTCCTAATCTCGGGTGGAGGAAGAAAGCCGGATCCGATTTTAAAGAAATTTATTGCTGTTCTTATCTCAGCTATCATTATTGGGGTAGGGTTTGGTTATGTTGTTTTATCACTTTTCACCGATTTTAGTGAGGGACAGGGCGGAGAAGAATCCCATATCACTGTAGATAATGGACAAGCTGTCAACGAAAGTAATGGGGCAACCGGTGAAGTACCGTCTGGTATAATATTGGGTACCATTGGAGCTAATACGGCAACCACAGCAAATGGAATCGCAGCATTAAGTGTACAAATCATCCAAGGGGGAGCATTTGAATCGGTAGAAGCGGCAAACCAATTTGCAAATAGTTTAAAAGAAAATGGTAATGCAGCAGTTGTGATGCCAGGATCTAAGCCTGTTCTAATGTTCATCGGTCTAGGGGCTGATCGCAATCAGGCGGAAATCATAAGCCAACTTTACCTTAATAATGGCCAGGAAGTATATTTGAAACCATTCGGGCTTTCAGAAATAAAAGCAGGAAAAGTGAGCGATGAGAAAGAGGCGGCATTTGTATCAGCTGGAATTAGCCTTTACCAATCCTTACTCGGCCTTTCCACCGAGACCTTTGATCAAAAAGAGATCGAACAGGCTACTTGGAAAGACATTGAATCAAAGTTTTCACAATGGAATCAATCAAAACCTCAAGAACTACCGGCCTCACTTGAGCAATTTACAAATTCAATTTCAAAAACCTATCAATATTTAGCTAGCTATCAAATAAAGGCGGATGAACGGCAATTGTGGAACTCCCAACAAGCCCTATTAGAAGGCCTTCTGTCCTATAAAAAGTGGCATGATGAAAAAGTTGTCCAATAAGTTAATTGCCGAAAAATAGTTCAATTTTCAATTTCTCAAAGGAAATTGCTTGGAAAATTTAAAATTCAAAGGAAAAGAAGCCATTTTGGTTTCTTTTTTTGTTTGTTTTGACCCTGAATTTTTAATTTCTCGAATTTGTTTTACTTATGGAAATTTGGTATTTTACCATTAAGTAGTGAATCTTAACTATGCAGATACCATAAATAAAGAAAGGATGGGATTATTGTTAACAGCTACGGTAATTTGCGAAAACACTAATTCATACGTTGATCATGATCGCTTGTTTAAAGAATTAATACAGACCTTTTTTCAGGAATTTGTGGAATTATTCTTCCCTGAACAATATCTACAAATTGATTTTTCACATTTTCACTTCCTTCCTCAAGAGTTGTTTACAGATATTATTAAAGGCGAAAAACGAGAAGTTGATATGCTTGCAGAAACAAAGTTAAAAGATGTAGAAACTCTTATCCTTATACACGTTGAACCCCAATCCTACTTCCAAAAAGAATTCCATGAACGGATGTTTATCTATTTTAGCCGCCTTTATGAAAAATACCGTAAGCCAATACTTCCCATTGCAATTTTTAGTTATAATAGTCTAAAGGATGTACCCGAGCATCTTTCAATAGAAATTCCAACTTTTAAAATGATCGATTTCCGTTATTTACAAATCCACTTAATCAAAATGGATTGGCGTAAATTTCTCCGCAGTGAGAATCCAGTTGCCGCTGCACTCTTATGCAAAATGGGCTACGAGAGAGAAGAACGAGTTCAGGTGAAAATTGAATTTTTACGTATGATTAGTAGAATGGAGTTAAACCCTGCGAAAATGGAGCTTATTTACGGTTTTTTTGAGACATATTTAAAGTTAAGCGAAGAGGAGGAAATTCAAATGAAAGAGGAAATTACAAAACTTCCAGTTGAGGAAGAAAAGGCAATACTTAAATTGCCAAATTCTTATATTGAAAGAGGTATTAAACAGGGAATTGAACAAGGAATTGAACAAGTGGTCCGGGAAATGTATAAAAAAGGGCTGCCGGAGGAATTAATTTTAGAAGTATCCAAACTTCCGATTGATAAGATAAGAAAAATAAAACAGGAAATGAATGAGGTTTCCTGAATTTAAATGAAAAATGGTGATGTGTATAGTGAAAAGATTAATATTAGCTTCAAGCTCTCCAAGGAGAAAAGAATTGTTATCATATGCGCAGATTCCGTTTGAGATTGTTGTCAGTCATGTAGAGGAGCATTTTAATGAAAACAATGATCCAAATGAAATTGTTCAAGCACTTGCCTTGAAAAAAGCAGAGGCGGTTGCTGATATCCTTGATCAGGATGTAGTTGTGCTTGGAGCAGATACGATTGTTACGATTGACAATCAAATTTTGGGGAAACCAAAGGATGAAACTGAAGCAAGAATGATGTTAAAGCAGCTTTCTGGACGGGAGCATATTGTTTATACAGGTGTAGCGATTGTATCCGCTGATGAATCGACAACCTTTTATGAGAAAACGAAGGTTGAGTTCTGGGAGCTTTCAGATGAAGAAATCGACAGCTATATTAAAAGCGGTGAGCCTTTTGATAAAGCAGGTGCCTATGGGATTCAACAGCTTGGTTCTATTTTAGTAAAGCGGATTGACGGGGATTATTTTAGTGTTGTAGGTTTGCCGATTGCCCGGACTTGCCGAGAACTGAAACCGTTCCTTAAATAGTAGCGATATTTCCGGGTAAACGCAGAAATTTTCCTGGTAACTATCGATTTCTACTATTAACTGGCTCTTTGGTGCAAGCACCATAACCAGTTTCATAGTATCAACCAAACGGGGAGGAGAACAATATGCCAAATTCTTCACTGATGATTAAGGATTATCCAAAGGATTCAACGCCGAGGGAACGGCTCATTGCAGACGGTCCCGGCAGTCTTTCGAACCAGGAGCTATTAGCTATTTTACTGCGAACAGGCACGAAAAATGAGTCTGTGTTGCAGTTATCCAATCGTCTGCTGAAAAATTTCGAAGGGTTACGCTTATTAAAGGACGCTACGATTGAGGAAATTACTAAAATTCATGGCATTGGCCGGGTCAAAGCTATTCAGATACTAGCCTCGCTAGAGCTCGGACGGCGGGTAACAAGACTGCAATACGATGACCGGTACACGATTCGCTCACCGGAGGACGCAGCCAAATATGTGATGGATGAAATGCGTTTTTTATCGCAGGAGCATTTTGTTGCTTTATTTTTAAATACTAAAAACCAAGTTCTCCATAAACAATCTATCTTCATTGGCAGCCTCAATGCCTCGATCGTACATCCACGCGAGGTAGTGCGCCCATAAGGGCATTTAGAAAACCTGCTCTAGCAAAGCAGTAGGATAATATCACAATCATAATCCTATCATCAGCCAACTTATCCGAGAGGGAAACCGAACGGGGAGTGTAGCATGTTGGAAAAGCCATAAGTTGTCTAACTACCAAGGCACGACTGAATGGCAAGATGAAATTCATAGACAAGGATGAAAGCTGAATTGCCTGAATGATAGCTCAAGGGGGATTACGGGGACCTTCAGCGGAAGGTAGTTATAAACGCTGAGCGAAATGTGCATGTTTCTTAAAACACTTCGAGAAACATGAGGTGATACCATTTCGACCAACTTCTATATGGAAGAAACGAGCGAAAGTCACATCCGAAACTATGAGTGCTATGTTTCTAAATGTCTAAATGGGGATTGCCTAAGTTGGAACGCCAAACATGGCTATGACAAGCGAGTCTGAATATCCAATATGGCAACGGAGCTTTCGTAGTAGTCCGAGATAGGGAAAGCCTATTACATGGCGAAGGAAAGCAGTTTATCAAGTTTAATACAAAATTGGAAAGGTGCGAGAGGCTCTATGAGAAATCCAAAAGTAGTGTTAAGCAATCTAACTTCCAATGCAAAAGAAAAGGATTATGTTTTCCAGCGACTGTATCGGAATCTATATAACATTGAATTTTACCTAGATGCATATGCGAAAATCTATCCAAATAAGGGTAGTAATACCAAAGGGATTAATAATGATACCATTGATGGAATGAGTTTAAAGAGAATAAATACTCTTGTCGATAAGCTTAAAAACCAAACTTATCAACCGAATCCTGCAAGAAGAACTTACATTCCGAAAAAGAATGGGAAACTAAGACCTTTAGGATTACCAACTTTTGAAGATAAGCTTGTTCAAGAAATAGCCAGAAGAATTTTGGAAAGTATTTATGAACCTAATTTTTCTGAGAACTCACATGCATTCCGACCAAACAAAAGCTGTCATACCGCTCTTAAACAAATTAACAATACCTTTACTGGCACAAGATGGTTTATTGAAGGTGACATAAAAGGTTTCTTTGACAATATTGACCATCATACTCTTATCAACATCCTTAGAAAAAGAATCAAGGATGAAAAATTCATTAACCTAATTTGGAAGTTTCTACGAGCTGGTTATGTAGAAGATTGGGTATTTCATAAAACATATAGTGGCACCCCACAAGGTGGTATTATAAGCCCTATTCTCTCTAATATCTACCTTAATGAATTGGATGTATACATTGAAGAATACACATCAATATTCAATAAAGGTGATAAACGTCGACATAATCTTACCTATCATAACCTAGCATCAAAGATAAATTATCGGAAATACAAAAATAAAAGCGAATGGTCAAGTTTGGATAAAGAGCAGAGAACTGAAAGAGCTTATGAATTAAAAGCTTTATATAAAGAGCTAATCAAACATGACAGTAAAGACCTGTTTGACTCTAACTACCGAAGAATGAAATATGTAAGGTATGCAGATGATTTTCTTTTAGGTGTTATAGCTAGCAAAGAAGAAGCAGAGAAAATCAAACAAGATTTAACTGTTTTTCTAGCTAATAAATTAAAACTTGAACTAAGTGCGGAAAAGACGTTGATAAAACATAGTAAAAAGGACGCTAGATTCTTAGGTTATGATATAAGAGTAGCAAGAGATTGGCAAACAATGAGAATGCCTAACGGCACTCAAAAAAGGAAATTTAACTTTCAAGCTAAACTTTTTGTTCCACAGGAAAAATACATCAAAAAACTCATCGATTTAGGTGCATTAAGACTAGGGAAAAATAATCAATGGAAACCGATTCATAGACCGTATTTGATCCATAATGACGATTTAGAAATCATAAGAAAATATAATGCCGAGATACGAGGTCTGTATAATTATTATCGACTAGCTAGTAATGTACATGTCCTGCAATCCTTTCGCCAAACAATGAAATTTAGCATGATTAAAACCTATGCTAATAAGTACAAAAGTACCGTTAGAAAAATAATTAATAAGTTTTCTATAAACGGGAATTTTGGTATTCGTTATAAAGCGAAAGAAGGAGAACGTATTGCATATTTCATAGACCAAAGAATGGAAAAGAATACGAAGGTTTATAAAGAAGAGGTTGATATAATTCCGACTAACGAACAATATGGTGGCAGAACAAGTCTCATTGCACGCCTTTTAGCTGAAAAATGTGAATGGTGTGGTGCGGAAAATGTTCCACTAGAAATGCATCACGTCAATAAACTTAAGAATTTAAAAGGTAAAAAGTTATGGGAACAAATCATGATTGCAAGAAATCGCAAGACTATTGCAATGTGTGTCACATGCCACCATGACTTACACAATGGGAAGTTAGATTGATAAATGGAAAGCCGTATACTCTGAGAGGAGTACGTACGGTTTGGAGGGGAGTTCTTGGAAACCTACTTAGGAAACTAAGCAAGGCGCTGGGTACTTACCCTACTTCCGCGAAGCCCTCAGAAGGTCCAGTGCCTCTATCATATGTCTTCATAACCACCCTAGCGGGGACCCAACACCAAGCCGTGAAGATATTGAAGTGACTAAGCGTTTGGTCGAATGTGGAAAAATACTTGGAATTGAAGTACTTGACCATCGTGTGCGTTGTTCCTAGGCAATCTGCATAGAAATATGCAATAAAACTAGGCAAAGATTATTAATCTTTGAACTTTACACTCGAATAGGTTGGTGAAATTCCAACTCATTGTTAAATGTCGGTAATGATGCTCTAAAACTCCGACATGCATGAATGGTTAACTACATTCGTGTATGAAGCTCGGTAAAGGCGTTGAAAAACAGACCTGCGAAGTGGTTAGTGAAGTAGGCGGGAGGCTATAAAACTGTCATGCTGACTCACCAGGAATCCTCGTATGTACGGCTCGTAAAGGGACAGGGAAACAAAATGAAGTTTCTCGCTTCTGTAAAAGAAGTTTAATCGTAGATTTTGTATTTGTGGTTGCAAAATCTGTACTACTCCAATAAAGGAATAGTGTCTTGCGTCCCTCCGACAGTGGACAAAAAGACGGTTAACGGGTCAAAGAGGACAGCTAAAACAGTTATGAAAAGCTAGAGTGTAAGGAACAGCGGAACTACAGAAGATGATGACAAGGGGAGTTAACCTCAATGCGTCTAAATTGTAGGAAATGGCAATTGAATCTGTAGGGCAGCAGCCCGTAGTAGTATTGAAGTTTCTGTAATAGAAATGGAGCGAAGGGGCATAGTCAGTCGAATTATTGAATTAAATCAACTTGTTAGGGAAGCCGTTTGAGCGCACCTGATTAAAACCTTGCATTCTCCCGGTAAGGAGGAATTGCGATGGAACAAGAATCTAACTATCTAAAATCAGAACTGGAATTAAAGAATAAACAGGACGAATTATACAAGAAAACCATTGAGGGCTTGCAACAAAAAGGACAATCTCCTGGTCATAAGGATTTACTGGAACTAATGGTAAGCGAGGCAACGATTCTTACGGCTATTCATCGCATTAAAGCCAATAAAGGAAGTCGTACTGCTGGAAGTGACCATAAATTGATGAAGCCAGATATTCTACAGAAAGATTATCCTAAAGTTATTAAACTCGTAAAAGAAAGCTTTCAAAACTATCGTCCGAAACCTATTAAAAGAAAGTACATTCCAAAATCCAATTCAAAAGAATTACGTCCTTTGGGTATACCAAGCATTATAGATCGAATTGTTCAGGAGTGTGTTAGATTAATTATCGAACCTATTTTAGAAGCCCAATTCTTTCAACATTCATATGGATTTAGACCAATGAGAGATACAGGCATGGCTTTAACTCGTGTAACCGATATTGTCCATATAACTGGCCATTATTGGATAATCGAAGGAGACATCAGCAAATTCTTTGATTGCGTAAACCATTCAACTCTTATAAAGAAGTTATGGAATATGGGAATCAGAGACAGACGAGTCTTAATGATTATTAAAACAATGTTAAAAGCTGGAATTATGGGAGAGTTGAAGAATAACCCTATTGGAACACCACAGGGCGGTATCATTTCTCCACTTTTAGCAAATGTATACCTGCATTCGTTTGACCAATGGGTGACCAGAGAATGGGAAAATAAGAAAACACAATATCCATATGCACAAAAATGTAAACAGTTCGATAGATTAAGAAAAACAACTAGTCTAAAAGAAACATATCTTGTTCGATATGCAGATGATTGGGTGCTCATTACAAGCTCAAGACGTAATGCTGAAAAGTGGAAGTACAAAATCACAAAATATTTAAAAGAGCGACTAAAACTAACATTATCAGAAGAAAAAACGCTCATAACAGATATAAGAAGACGACCAATTAAATTTCTTGGCTTCGAAATCAAGGCAATTAATGGCAAAGCTAAAAAGGAACACATTCTCGTCAGCAAACCAAACCAACAAAGATTAAAAGAAAAAGTAAGCGAGATTCATAAAACAATCAAGAAAATTAAAGGTGCAACGAAGAAAAATGACCTAATTCACTGGATTAATCTTATCAATTCTAAAATTAGAGGTCTTATTCAATAATACGAATGTACTACGAAAGTTAATGTATACCTGCGGAAGTATGTAGATAAACTTCATTATGCAGCATACTTAAAACTAAGAAAACACGGTGGTTATAAGCTGCCAGCAAAGCTAGTAGACAACTTGCGGTCAGTACATGAAAAGTATAATACAAAAATACCAGTCATTGAGTATAACGAACTAAAAATAGGCATTACAAGGCTAGACTTTTGTACATGGCAAAAATCTAAAAATAAAAGCCCAAAAGAAACGCCTTACACCGAACTTGGTCGACAGATTTATATGAAACGAACTGGTAATAAGCCTTTAAAAGTAAGAGCAGATGAACTTCTAAGTCTGAATTGGTCTAAAATAATCAAAATTGGGCATAAAGGAAAACTGTACAATTTTGAATACTTTATGAATCGAGCATACGCTTTTAATCGAGATAAAGGAAAATGTCGGGTATGTAAAGAGGTACTTCATGGCGATAATATTCATATACATCACATCAATCCTACATTACCTTTAGACGAAGTAAATCGTGTGCCAAATTTAGCCTCAATGCATGAACATTGCCATCAAATGATTCATAGCACAAAAGATTATTCAATGGTCGGCAAGAAAATCTGGGAAAAGGTTCTAGGTTTTAGAGAAAAGTTGAACTTAATTTGAATAATAAGGCTGATGGAACGCCGTATGAGGTGAAAGTCTCACGTACGGTGTGAAGTGGGGGAAAAGAAATCCTAACGAGTAATGTCGAGGTTGATTCTTACCTATCACTATTAATAATTGGTGATACTAAATTTATAAGTTTAAAGGAAAAAGGATATGTTTAAAAAACCTATCCTTTTCTATTTTTTTACCGTATAATATTCATTATGAGTTTGTGTGTACAAATTTGGTGAACATGTCTGTGTCTAGCTACAGCGCTGACCAAGGCGCTTTCGCATTTCAAATTTGTACGTCATGCTGAGAAAGGAAGAGATACATATTTATGTTTGGTTTAGGTGGCTTTTCTCGTGATATGGGAATTGACTTAGGAACAGCTAATACGTTAGTTTACGTGAAAGGTAAAGGTGTCGTTCTACGTGAACCTTCTGTAGTAGCCTTTCGCACTGATACGGGGACAATTGAAGCTGTTGGTAATGACGCTAAAAATATGATTGGCCGTACACCAGGTAATATTGTGGCATTAAGACCGATGAAAGACGGAGTTATCGCTGATTTTGAAACGACGGCTATCATGTTAAAGCACTTTATACAACAAGCACAAAAAAACCAAACTGCTTTTTCAAGAAAGCCGCATGTCATGGTGTGTGTACCATCAGGAATCACAGCTGTAGAAAAGCGTGCTGTTGAGGATGCAACAGTGCAAGCAGGTGCTCGTACAGCTAATACAATTGAAGAACCATTTGCTGCAGCAATCGGGGCAAATTTGCCAGTATGGGAACCAACGGGTAGTATGGTGGTTGACATAGGTGGCGGAACAACCGAGGTTGCGATTATTTCCCTTGGAGGGATTGTAACAAGTCAATCCGTTCGTGTCGCTGGAGATGAAATGGATGATGCGATCATTCAATATGTTAAGAAGAAATACAGTCTATTAATTGGGGAACGTACTGCTGAACAGCTTAAGTTTGAAATTGGTTCTGCTGGTATGCCTGAAGGTATTGAGGATATGGAAATCCGCGGGCGTGACCTCCTTACAGGACTTCCGAAAACAATATCGATTAGTGCAGTGGAAATTGGAGAAGCATTGCATGATACGGTGTATGAAATTGTTGATGCAGTGAAATATACTTTGGAGAAATCTCCACCGGAATTAGCGGCCGATATTATGGATAGAGGCATTGTTTTAACGGGAGGGGGCGCTTTACTGCGCAATCTCGATAAAGTCATTAGTAATGAAACGAAGATGCCTGTATTAGTGGCTGAGAATCCGTTAGATTGTGTTGCCATTGGTACTGGTAAAGCATTGGACAATCTTCACCTTTTCCGGTCAAAAGCAGGAATTACATCGAGATCAAGAAAATAGGTAAGTAGGTGTAAATCATGCCACAGTTTTTTTATAACAAACGATTAATCGTGCTTTTAGTTAGTATCATTATTTTAGTGGCATTGATTGGTTTTTCCTTAAATGATCGTTCCAAATTAAGCTGGCCTGAACAGTTTTTGAAGGATACGATTGGCTGGTTTCAATCAGTTTTCCATCAACCCGCTGAATATGCAGCGGGTTTCTTTGAAAATATATCTGAAATAAAAAACACATTTGAGGAAAATAAACTATTAAAGGCACGCCTGGATGAGTATGTCGAATTAAATGCCAGGGTTATGGAATTAGAAAAAGAAAATGAACGGCTTCGTGGAATTTTAGATAAAAAAGAAAGCCTTCGTGATTATAAGCTTATACAAGCAAATGTCATTGCTAGAAATCCCGAGCAATGGCATGAATTAATTTTCATTAATAAAGGTGAACAGCATGGAGTTAAGAAAAATATGGCTGTCATTACTTCAGAAGGTATGGTAGGTAAAATAAAGCAAGTATCACAATTCACTTCTACTGTACAGCTTTTAAGTGCTGTTGACCGAACAAATCGAATTTCAGCCGTTGTAAAAGGCAATAAAGATATTTTCGGACTAATTGAAGGATATGATGAAAAAAAGGGTGCACTTTTATTTAAACGTATCCCATTTGACGTTGATATTAATTTAGCGGAAAAACAAACGGTTATCACATCAGGATTAGGGGGAGTCTTCCCTAGCGGCTTAGTGATTGGTGAAATTACGGAGGTTGTCCCAGATGAACATGGCCTAACACAAATGGCTTATGTGAAGCCTTCAGCTAAATTTTTCGATATTGATCATATTATGATAGTTGAAAGGGTATCGACTACCCCAGAAGAGGATCTAGTTGAACAATCTAAAGGAGGAGTCTAATTGTGAAAAGATTCCTTCTTGCGTTTATTGTATTTTTAGCTTTTTTATCCGAGAGTATCTTCATAGAGTTATTCCCTGCTGAAAGATTTGGGATTGACCGCATTTTTGTGCCAAGGTTTATGATTGTAATGATCATGCTTATTTCATTTTTTTATGATCGAAATAAAGCGCTACTTTTTGCAATAATTTTCGGCTTATTATTTGATATTATATATACAGATATTATTGGGATTTATATGTTTTCATTTCCACTTATCGTATATGTTATTTCTTTATCTATGAAAGTGCTTCATAGAAATCTCCTAGTAATATTTTTTGTTGTACTAGTAGGCATTGGCCTTTTAGAAGGGTTTGTTTTCGGGATTTTATATCTTGTTAATGTAGCCCACCTTGATTGGAACCAATTTCTCTATGATCGATTATTCCCTACACTTGTATTAAACGGGGTATTTCTAATTGTTATTTACTACCCGATGAAGAAGTTTTTATTAAGGGTAGAGAAATGGGCAAATAAAGAAAATGATAAGTTAGTATAGGTTTTAAAGGAAAAAATACAGATTGTGTCGAATTACAAATCATCGAGGTGAACGAAGATGATCGGGCAAAAGCAACAAAATGTGACGATTAAAGGAACGAAAAGTGGTCTCACTTTATATTTGGATGATTCATGTTCTTTTGAACAGCTATTAAAGGAACTTGATGAGAAATTATCCTCTAATCATCAACCACCCGAGGGTAGTCCTTTAACCTCCGTTCACATAAAAGCAGGCAACAGATATTTAACTAGAAGTATGCATGATCAAATTCGCGAGATTATTCGTAATAAGAAAAAATTAGTCATTGATTCATTGGAATCAAATGTTATGACAAAAGCAGAAGCTCTTGAATGGAAAAAACAAACAGACGTTGAAACGGTTTCGAAAATAATTCGTTCCGGACAGGTGCTTCAGGTTAAAGGGGATCTTCTGTTAATAGGTGACGTAAACCCTGGTGGCACTGTCATGGCTGGTGGTAATATTTTTATTATGGGTGCATTACGGGGTATTGCACATGCTGGATGCTTTGGCAATAGTAATGCCGTGATTGCAGCATCACTGATGAAGCCAATGCAACTTCGCATTAGTGACTTAGTGAATAGGGCCCCAGACGACCATGAAGAAGAAGGCCGTGAAATGGAATGTGCTTATATTGATCAAAATGTAAATCAAATCGTGATCGACCGAGTTCAGGTTTTACCACATCTAAGACCAAATTTAACGAGGCTTGAAAGGGGTATGATGTAAATGGGAGAGGCTATCGTTATTACATCAGGAAAAGGCGGCGTTGGAAAAACAACTACAAGTGCTAATCTAGGAACTGCACTAGCTTTAACAGGTAAAAAGGTTTGTTTAGTAGATACGGATATCGGCCTGCGCAATCTGGATGTTGTTATGGGACTGGAAAATCGTATTATTTATGATTTAGTTGATGTTGTGGAGGAACGGTGCAAGCTTCAGCAGGCTTTAATTAAGGACAAGCGTTTCGAGTGTTTGTATTTGCTTCCGGCTGCACAGACGAAAGATAAGTCAGCCGTTTTTCCTGAACAAATGATAAAGCTTGTTGGCGAATTGAAGCAGGATTTTGATTATATTTTAATAGATTGCCCGGCTGGGATTGAACAGGGCTTTAAAAATGCTGTTGCCGGAGCGGACAAGGCCATTGTTGTAACGACTCCAGAGGTATCTTCTGTTCGTGATGCGGATAGAATTATCGGTCTTTTGGAACAAGAGGAAGTAGAACCACCTAAACTAATCGTAAACCGTATTCGTAGTCATATGATGAAAAATGGTGATATGCTTGATGTCGATGAGATTGTGGCGATTTTAGCTATCGATCTATTAGGAATCGTAGGGGATGACGATACTGTTATTAAAGCATCCAACAATGGTGAACCCATTGCATTGGATCCTACTAGTAAAGCATCGATTGCCTATCGAAATATGGCTAGACGCATAATAGGTGAATCTGTGCCACTCCTTTCTTTGGATGATGATAAGGGCGGCATGTTTACGAAAATGAAAAAGTTTTTTGGAATGAAGTAAATTTGATTCGGTATGAGCTTGGGATTTAAGTCCTAGGCTCTTTTTTGTTTCTTTTTTTTCAAAGTCATAACCGCCGAGGACAAGTCATAGATATTACTAATAGCTATGCTTGTTCAAATTAAGGGTTTATTGCCCACTTGAATACTTGAGCGGGGGAATGATGAAGGTGAGAAATCAAGTCGATGATGTAAAAAGGAGAATAGCGAAACGAAAAAAGGAGCGTAGTGCAATTGGTGGATCGCCAACAGGATCAAGGAGAAATGCCTATCCGCTGCCTAAAGATGAAGAACGGTACGGGGAAGCGCCGTTTTATGATTATGAGCCGGGCTCAAACTCGAAGCATCCAATCTTTCGAACTGAGTTTATTATTTTACAAGTTTTATTAGCAGTATGCTTATTTCTAATAGTTGGAATTCTGTTCAAGGACTCGTCTCCACGCTGGGAAAAAGCACGTACTCTCGTCAGTGAGACGATGGAAAAGGAATTTCAATTTGCTGCTGTAATGGATTGGTATGAAAATCAATTTGGTAAGCCGGTTGCCTTATTGCCGGAAACGAATAAGGATCAAATACCGAATCAAATTGATCAAAATGAAGATGTTCAGCATGTCTATGCAGTGCCAGCGGCCGGGCGTGTGCTTGAGCCGTTTTCAAAGGATCGTCAGGGGATCATGGTTGAAACTGGTCGCGATTCTTTCGTAGAGGCCATTGATGATGGCATTATCATCGATGTCGGCGTCAAAGAAGATATTGGCAAGACAGTTGTTATTCAGCATTCTGATGGTAGTGAAACATGGTATGGAAATTTGAATTCAATCAATGTTAAACTATATGATTTCGTGAAAAGTCGTACCCAATTAGGTCAAGTTACCAATACTGAAGATGGGCAAGCCGGAACTTTTTATTTTGCAATTAAAGAGGGTGACTCTTTTATCGACCCAATTCAGGTGATTAACTTTGACTAGGGTTGGTGAAGGCATTGACTAGAGTAACAGAAATCTTCAGTAAAATTTCAATCCATCCTTTGTTCTGGCTTGTTGTAGGTATTGGGGTACTAACTGGACGATTTTTAGAAGTCATTATGCTATTTACAATTGTGTTTGTACATGAAATGGGCCATGCGATTACAGCAAACCATTTTCGTTGGCGAATAAAAAAAATCGAACTATTGCCATTCGGAGGCGTCGCTGAAATGGATGAGCATGGCAATCGTCCTTTAAAAGAGGAGCTGCTCGTTATTTTAAGTGGACCGTTGCAGCACCTTTGGATGATGGCCTTAGCCTATATTCTTTTTTTTGTCGGGTGGATTGATCAAAATACATATGACCTATTTTTGAAGCATAATCTTATGATTTTGATCTTTAATCTTTTACCAATTTGGCCATTGGATGGTGGGAAGCTTGTATTTCTCGGGATGTCACTTAAGTTCCCGTTCAGCTTAGCCCATCGCTATTCATTGATGATTTCGATTGGTATTGTCTGCTTGTTAATTTTAACTACGCTCGTCATCTATCCATTTCATTTGAATTTGTGGATTGTGGTTGCTTTCGTTATTTTCGCCCATTATATTGAGTGGAAACAAAGAAAGTTTGCGCATATTCGCTTTTTATTGGAACGATATTATGGGAGAAGCAGGGAGATCAAAGATTTGCGACCAATAGTCGTAAATGAAACTGACCACCTCGTGGATGTTTTTGCGCAGTTCTGTCGCGGATGCAAGCATCAAATTATTATAAAAAGGAATGAACGCGAGCAACTCACGTTTGATGAAAATGAACTGCTGCATGCATATTTTACGGAAAAAAGAACGAACGGCACGATGAGGGAGATATTTGGGTAGGAGTGGGGCACGGGGAACTGTGTCCTGTTTTTTGCTTTTTGCGGGTGACAGTATTATAGTGGAAGATTGCCGCCCGAAGAAGGAGCAAGTTTGATAAACTTTGTCCTCAAAGTGAATGATTGATTCCGGCTCCGAGGTTCAAGCTGGCAATATTGTCCTCAAAGCAGGTGATTGACTCTCGCACGGTGGACCAAACCAGCAATTTTGTCATCAAAGCGGGTGATTGACTCCTGCAACGAGGCTCAAGCGGGCAACATTGTCTTCAAAGCGGGTGATTGACTCCCGCAATAGGGCTCAAGCTGGCAATATTGTCCTCAAAGCACGTGATTGACTCCCGCACGGTGGACCAAACCAGCAATTTTGTCCTCAAAGCGTGTGTTTGACTCCCGCAATGAGGCTCAAGCTGGCAACATTGTCCTCAAAGCAGGTGATTGACTCCCGCACCGTGGTTCCATCCGGT
>JAEWMK010000178.1 GCA_023457235.1 Bacillota bacterium | reverse complement strand
TTTTAAAAGACAAGCTGTAGTTTCATCGTCTCGGTTCCAATAGCCTTTCATGACTTGCGGCCCTCTAATGACGATTTCCCCGATTTCATTTGGTTCTGCCGGTCCATTTTTTTCTAAAGAAAGAATAAATGCTTCGGTGTTAGGCCATGGCACCCCCACACTTCCTTTGACTCTAGGCCGGATGTCCCATAAAAAATTCGCATGTGTAACCGGTGACGCTTCTGTTAAACCGTAGCCCTCAACCAGCTTCCCGCCCGTAATTTCTTCAAAGCTCTCTTGGACTTCAACTGGTAATGGGGCAGATCCACTTATACAGGTATCAATGGAGGAAAGATCGTAATCTACGATATCAGGGTGATTCAAGAGGGCGATAAAAATGGTTGGAGCCCCTGGAAATATAGTGGGCTTTTGTTTTTCTATCGTTTTAAGAGTATCTTCTACATCAAAGCGTGGAAGTAAGATCATCTTTGATTCATGCATGATTGCTAAATTCATAACTACTGTCATACCGAATACATGAAAGAATGGGAGTATCCCTAATATTCGCTCTTCCCCTTTTTTCATTTTGTACATCCAATTGATACACATGGTCGTATTGGCGACGAGATTATAATGGGTTAGCATGACTCCTTTAGCCTGACCTGTCGTACCACCTGTATATTGCAAAAGAGCAAGGTCTTGTTTTGGATTAATTTCGAGTGGAATTTTTTCAGTACTGCTACTTTTTAAGGCGTTTTTAAATAAATGCGTTTTTTCACCATGGATAACTTGTACTTTAATCCCATGCTGTTTTTTTTGAATGAATGGGTAGATTAAATTTTTGGGGAAAGGTAAATAATCACTGATACTCGTCACAATGATATGGTCAATTTCTGTAGATGCTTTCACTTTTACTACTTTGGGATAAAGGAGATCTAAACAAATAATCCATTTCGAACCGGAATCAACGAGCTGAAACTGCAGTTCCCTTTCAGTATACATTGGGTTCGTTTGGACTACAATCGCGCCAGATAGGAGTGCTCCATAGTAGCTAATAACAGCCTGCGGGCAATTCGGAAGCATAATGGAAACACGGTCACCTTTCCCGACACCCAATCCTTTGAGATAGTTCGCAAGTCTTAATGATGATTGATAAAGCCCTTTATACGTTAATTCTTTTCCTAGGAAATGTACGGCAATTTTTTCAGGTGCACTTATTGCTGCTTCTTCTAAAAATGCGAATAATGGCTTTTCTTCAAAATTTATATAGTGTGGAATTTCTGTAGGGTATTTAGCGAGCCACGGTTTTTCAAGCAACACGTCCATTTAAATAACCCCCTTTTTCTCCGATCCTATTATCAAATATATTGTTCCATCATCAGTATTATTTATCGAATTTTAAAAAAGAGGAGCAGCCCTGCCCCCCTCTTGCCTATTAAGCATTAAAAATCCAATAAAATAATCCGATAATGAAAAATAGTCCGCATACAATCATTAAAATTTTAGCTAGCCTTTCTAACAACCTATTTCATCCTCTCTTCTCGATCATGCCATAATACCGGCACCAATTACATACGATAATCCGATAGATATAATCATGGCAATAAATCCAACAGCGTGGTTCCCTTTTTCAATTTCCTCATCAATATTGAATTTCGGAGTTAAAAATTCAAAAATAAAATAACCGACTAACAATAAAATAAATCCATATAATCCCCATAAGAGCATCGTAACCAAGGAATCATTATGAAGAATGGAAAAGCGAAAAATATTGGCAATGCCAAATATTTTCCCTCCCGTTGCCATTGCTACAGCAAGATTTCCATTTTTGATTTCTTCCATATTTTTATATTTAGTTACAAGCTCAAAAATAGAAAGGAAGACAATAATCGATAAAACTACCACACTATAATTAGCTGCCGTTAGCACATAATTATTTTCCCAAAAATTATTCAATGAACGACCTCTCCCTAAAGCGTTACCTTATTTTAATTCCACGTAAGTCATTCCGCTGCCGCCTTCTGCCATCCCACCAAGGCGATAGGCTTTTACGTGGCGATGACTTTTCAAGAAGTCATGCACCCCTTTACGAAGGGCACCTGTACCTTTGCCATGGATAATCGAAACACTTGGATAACCCGCAAGAAGTGCATCATCAATATATTTTTCAACCATTAGAACGGCATCCTCATAACGTTCACCGCGAAGGTCCAATTCAGGTTTGACGTGATGATCTGAACCTCTAATGGTTGCCAGCGGTTTCGTTGCAACTGGAGTTGGACGACTAATATATTCAAGATCCTTTTCTTTTACCTTCATTTTTAGAATTCCAATTTGAACTTGGAATTCTCCGTCACTAATCTGTTCAACAATATGTCCTCTTTGATCCAGGCTCAGAATCTTAACTTCATCACCTGGAAGAAGCTGCTGCTTCGTTTTTGGCTTAGAAACCACTTTTTTATTTTTCTGTAATGTTGGTACTGCTTCCTCTAATCTTTTACGGGCTTCAATTAATTCATGGTCTTTCACAGCTTGGGCTGCATTATATTTCATTTTTCGTAAATCCTTAATGATTGCCTCGGCCTCACCCTTAGCTTTATCGATCGCTTCTTTTGCGTCTTCTTCAGCCTTTTCTAAAATTTTATCGCGTTCTTCGTAGAAGGCAATGATTTGTTTTTGCAATTCTTGGTGCAGATGCTCGGCATCTTTCCGAATCTCTTCCGCTTCAGACCATTCTTCTTCCGCATGTTTCTTGGATTCTTCAAGCGATGCAATCATATTTTCAACCTTGTTCGTTTCTTGACTTACATATCCTTTCGCATTTTCAATAACATGTTGTGAAAGTCCCAAACGTTTAGAGATTTCAAAGGCATTACTTCGGCCGGGAACCCCTAACAGCAAGCGGTAAGTAGGGCTTAATGTCTCAACGTCAAATTCAACACTTGCATTAATCACACCAGAGCGGTTATAGCCATAGGCTTTTAGCTCCGGATAGTGTGTAGTTGCAACGACTTTGGCACCACGGTTATAGACATCATCTAAGATAGCGATCGCTAACGCTGCCCCTTCCTGCGGGTCTGTTCCTGCCCCTAATTCATCAAATAAAACAAGGCTGTCTGCATCAACCTGTTTCAGGATTTCAACAATATTAGTCATATGCGAGGAGAACGTACTTAAACTTTGTTCAATCGACTGTTCATCACCAATATCGGCAAATACGGAAGAAAAGACTGTCATTTCAGACCCATCTAGAGCAGGGATCTGTAATCCAGCTTGGGCCATTAATGTTAATAACCCTAGCGTCTTTAAGGTAACAGTTTTACCACCTGTATTAGGACCGGTAATCACGATCGCTGAATAATCTTCTCCAAGAATAATATCATTAGGTACAACCTGTTTAATGTCTATTAATGGGTGGCGGGCTTTAAATAATCTGATCCTGCCTTCCCTATTCATCCTTGGCATAGAAGCTTTTATTTTCTGACCATAGGATGCTTTTGCAAACATAAAATCAATTTCTGTTAGAATCTTAACGTTATGAAGCATGGATTCTGCATCTTCAGCAACATATAGTGTTAGCTCATGCAAGATTCTGTCTACCTCTTGTTTTTCTTTGGCCCTTGCTTCCTGGAGCGTGTTATTCAATTCAACAACTGCCTGTGGTTCTATAAAAAGCGTAGCACCCGACGCGGACTGGTCATGGACAATTCCTCCATATGCACTGCGGTATTCTTGCTTGACCGGAATTACAAATCGATCATTACGAATGGTAATAATTGCATCTGACAGCATTTTTTGTGCGTTTGACGATCTTGTCATATTTTCTAGCTTTTCACGTATTCTTGATTCAGCCGAGCGCAAAGTCTGGCGGATGCTTCGTAATTTATCACTGGCACCGTCCATTACATGTCCATGGTCATCAATACAATTTTTTATTTTTCGCTCTAAATCTGTTAAGGTGATAAGTTGCTCAATATAGCTACTTAAAATCGGAAGTTCGACTCCATCTTCGACCATTCCTTCAATAAAGTTCTTTATTTGTCGCCCACCATATATTGTGCTCGCGATATCCAATAATTCACTGGCACTTAAATCACCACCAATTTGGGCTCTTTTTAAACTGGGACGAACATCAAAAATTCCGCCAAGCGGGACTTGTCCTTTAAGTCTTAATACTTTGGCTGCCTCATCGGTTTCTTCCTGCCATTTAACAACTTCTTCAAAATCAAAAGAAGGCAATATAGTTTCTGCCTTCTCCTTCCCCAACGAGGAAGCGGCATGTTTCATTAACGCTTCTCTAATTTTCTCAAACTCTAATATGCGAAGTACACGCTTATTCACTAATCTTTCCTCCTGTACAACCAACTTAGTGATTGCGGTTTAAAAATTTCTTAAGCTCCTCTATCGACCAAGCGTTAAGGATGTTCTCTTTCTTGATCCAGCCACGTCTAGCCGTAGCCACTCCTATTTCCATATGCTCCAATGTATCAATCTGGTGGGCATCTGTGTTAATTACTACCTTTACCCCTGCATCTTGTGCCTTTTTCAACCATTCAGCTGATAAATCCAACCGATATGGGTTCGCGTTGCATTCAAGTGCGGTATTCGTTTTTTTCGCTATTTCAATTAACATCTCTAAATCAACGTCATAGCCTTGTCTTTTTCCAATCAATCTTCCGGTTGGATGGGCGATGATGTCAACATGATGGCTTTCCAACGCTTGAATAAGACGTTTCATAATTTTTTCACGGTCCTGTGAAAAACTTGAATGAATAGCCCCAATCACGATATCCATTTCTTTTAATACTTCATCATCATAATCAAGGGTTGCATCCGGTAATATATCCATTTCAACACCCGCAAGAATTGTGATATCATCATATAATTCATTCAATCTGTTAATTTCTTTTCGTTGTTCGCGAAGCCGCTCCGGGGTTAGCCCGTTGGCTACCTTTAAATACTGAGAATGGTCTGTTATCGCAATATAAGAATACCCTCTTTTTCTTGCTGCCTCCACCATTTCTTGAATGGAATAAGCTCCATCACTCCACGTTGTATGCATATGAAGATCACCTTTAATGTCTGCAACTGTAAGCGGAGTAATCTTTCCTTCCCCGGCAGCTTCGACTTCACCTTGGTCCTCTCTCATTTCCGGAGGAATAAATTGCAGCCCAAAATGCTGAAAAAACTCTTCCTCTGAATGGAACGTCTGTAACTCGCCAGTTTCAACCACTTCGACACCATATTCGCTTATTTTCTCACCGCGCTCTTTAGCGAGTTGTCGCATTTTCACATTATGCTCTTTTGATCCGGTAAAATGATGGAGTGTTGTTGCATAGCTTTTGGGCTCCACCATCCTGAAGTCAACCGATACATCATAGTCATATTTTAATACAACAGAAACCTTTGTATCCCCGCTAGCAATTGTTTCGGAGACATGTTCAAGCTGCAGCAATTGTTCTCTGACAGCTGTTGGATTTGTTGTCGCAATAATGAAATCCAAATCCTTTATCGTTTCCTTCATTCTTCTTAGACTACCTGCTCGAGAAAAGCGGATTACATCACTCATCGTGCTTAATTGAGCTTCTATTGCCGCAGCAATCGGTAGCATATACCATATCGGCAAACGGTCAGGGCGGTTTCCCAATTCTTCAATCGCTGCCAGAATTTTTTCCTCTGTCTTTTTCCCGAATCCGGCTAACGCTTGTACCTTATTTTCTATACAGCATTTTTTTAATGATTCTATATCCGTAACACTTAATTCTTGATAAAGCTTGGCGATTTTTTTACCGCCAAGGCCCGGAAGATTTAATAATGGAAATAGTCCCTTTGGCACCTGCTTCTTGAGTTCCTCGAGCACAGTTGACTTCCCTGTATCCAATAACTCCTGAATGACGGCTGCTGTTCCTTTTCCAATCCCATTTATTTTGGAAAAATCATCAATGTCAGTAATGCTGCGGTCGTCCGTTTCTAGCGCTGCTGCAGCTTTTCGATATGCGGATATTTTAAACGAATTTTCTCCTTTTATTTCTAAATATAAAGCAATCATTTCTAACGTTTTAATAATATCTTTTTTATTGATCTCCATAAATATCACCTACTTTTTCGATTATTTCATGGTAAAAGTACAAACCCCCATGCATTGGGCATGGAGGATCAATAAGGTTAGAAGTACGATGCATCAGAATGTACCCATAACTCTTTTATTTTTCCCGAAACAAAGGGAGTATGCTCGATAATCCCTTTTGCTAAAACAGAATCACTCATAATGGACTGAACAGACTCAATTGGTGTTAACGCGCCAAGATATAGTATAATGAAAACTACTAGATAGACTTCAACGAATCCTAAAGCTCCACCTAGCCAGCCGTTGATCGTACGTAAAATAGGCAAATCTGCTAAAAAGTCAAGCATCGAACCGACGATACGCAGTGTAATTTTCGTACCGAAAAATAATACTGCAAATGCAATAGCCCGATAAAAAACAGCTTCCACATCAAAAGATTCAAATAATAACGAGAATGCACTATCTTGTGACGGAGCCGGAAAAGGAACCCAAAGCTTTAAAAATGGAGCTAAATCGTCAGAATATAAGTAAGCAACAATAATTGCCGCAATAAACCCTGCAAAATATACAACTTGTAAAATAAAACCTCGTCTAAACCCAATGAAAAAGCCGACTACAAGGACCAAGAGTAAAACTAAATCAACCATTGTTTGCTTTTTCCTCTTTCTTTTCAATTTTTTGTTAGAAGAACACGTAATTTGCCCACGATGGCAAATTGCGATGTTTTTCTTATACTATAATCCATAAACTTTATACACCTTATAGTATTAAAAAAGCACGAATTATCTATATAATGATACCATGAATACAAACCTTTTCAAAATCATATCCGTAAAAAGGGGAATGAACGATGTCGAATACGGTTTTAACCGTTACAAAGGAAACTATCTATAAAATGAAGGAGCATTATAAGAGTGCGATAACGAATCAAAATCCGCCGGGGAGTGTTTTTGTAGCCAAGCCCAATGGCTGTACGATTACAGCCTATAACTCTGGAAAAGTCCTATTTCAAGGGAATGGAGCAACTATAGAAGCAGCAAAGTGGGGCGCTAATGAACCTAGTCAAAGCAACACTTCAAAGTCCTCATCCACGAAAAAAAAGAGTATTGCTGCTAATTCTGGAAAATATGCACCACCTAAGGCCATTAGTCAATTATCAATCATTGGTTCTGATGAAGTCGGGACCGGAGACTATTTCGGGCCGATTACAGTTACAGCAGCCTATGTATCCAACGATAAAATTGAACTTTTAAAGGAATTAGGTGTTAAAGATTCCAAGGATTTAAATGATACACAAATCACAAAAATTGCTGAACAAATTATCCCGATCGTCCCACATAGTTTATTAATTTTAAGAAATGAAAAATATAATGAACTTGAACAAAGTGGAATGAATCAAGGTAAGCTGAAAGCAATGTTACATAACCAAGCAATCAGTAAAGTACTTACGCGAGTAAAGGCGGAAAATAAAGTAGACGGGATATTAATTGATCAATTTTGTCAGCCTGAAGTTTTCTTTAATTACCTAAGGGGCAAAAGCATCCCATGGAAATCAGGTGAAAATGTCTACTTTAGTACAAAAGCAGAAGGAATTCATATTGCTGTTGCCGCTGCATCGATTATTGCAAGATATGCATTTGTTAAAGAATTTGAAAAGCTTAGCAAGATGGCGGGGTTTGAACTGCCAAAAGGGGCTGGGCCGAAGGTTGATCAAAAAGCGGCGGAATTCATTAAAAAATATGGTGAAACCTCTTTAACCAAAGTGGCAAAATTACACTTTGCTAATACTGATAAGGCAAAACGTCTTATTAAATAACTTACTTAGAGAATCGTTTTGGTCGACAAAGGAAACGCTATTATTGGAAAGGAGCAATCATATGATCGAGAAAACTTTTACAGTAACTACTGAAACAGGAATCCATGCCCGCCCAGCTACTGCCCTTGTTCAAACTGCAAGCAGGTTTAGCTGTGATATTACTTTTGAATACGGAGAAAAACAGGTGAATTTGAAATCTATTATGGGCGTGATGTCGCTAGGAGTGCCAAAGGGAGCACGGTTTAAGATCGCAACAGATGGCACCGATGAAAAGGAAGCGATTCAAGCATTAGAAGACACAATAAAAACTGAACGTTTAGGGGAATGAAGATTCCGGTACAAAAAAAAAGTTGAGCTTGCTCAATAGCAAACTCAACTTTTTTTCGAGATCATCCTCTTAGAACTGCCCCAAGCTTTTCCTCAACGGCTTTTAGTACTTTTTCATGTGCCTTAGAGACCTCTTCATCTGTTAACGTTTTTTCAGGATCGAAATAACGTAATGAGAAGGCCAATGATTTTTTACCTTTTTCTAGATGCTCACCTTGGTACAGGTCAAAGATTGATACCTCTTTAAGCAATGTTCCGCCGGCTTCTTTAATAACCTCTTCCACATTACCTGCAATCACACTGTCAGCAACAACTAATGCAATGTCGCGGGTGATAGAAGGATAACGAGGGATCGCCTCATATTTAATAGCAGATACTTCAGCATGTAATAGTTTATTTAAATTCAATTCATATACATAGGTTGGGTTAAGATCAAGAGCCTTCTGTGCGTCTGGATGTACTTGACCAATAAAGCCGATATATTCCTCGTCAAGCTTTATTGTTGCCGTGCGTCCCGGATGAAGTCCCGCTTTATTTCCTTGTTCAAATGTAATCCGGTCATCCAAACCTAAAACATTAAATAAACCTTCAAGTATTCCCTTAGCAACGAAGAAATCAACAGCTTTTTTCTCCCCTTGCCAAGAATGGGAGTGCCAAAGGCCTGTAATGGCACCTGCTAAGTTTTCTCTCTCATTTGGCAGCTCATTTTCGATTTTGTCTTCTATTAAATAAACCTTCCCGATTTCATAAAGAGCTACATCATCAAGCTGACGAGCACTATTATGGGCAATAGCCTCCAATAAATGTGGAACTAAGCTTAAGCGCAATGTACTACGCTCTTCGCTCATCGGCATCGCTAAACGAATTGGGGTTGCTTTTGTTGTATCATCCTTATACAATAACGCTCTTTCTGAGCTTGTTAATGAATAGGTCACAGCTTCTGACAAGCCTACACCTTCTAAAAACTTTCGAACCTTCCGGCGTTTGTACTGATAATCAGATAGTTTGCCCGGTGTAGAATCACCAATCGGTAAAGTTGTCGGAATAAAATCATAACCATAAAGGCGGGCTACCTCTTCGATTAAGTCTTCCGTAATAACAATATCACGTCTTCTTGACGGAGCTGTAACTGTAAAATTACCATTCTCCTCCGTAAATTCAAATTGTAAACGAGTGAAAATTTGTGCAACCTCATCTGTTGTGATGCTTGTGCCAAGCACCTGATTGATGCGATCAGTTGTTACAGAAACCTTGACAGTTGTTGCATCTAAATAATCTGTAGCAACTACTCCTTCAAGCACTTCACCACCGGCAAGTTCAGCCATCAATGCTGCAGCGCGGTCTCCTGCTTCTTTTGTACGCTTTGGATCAATCCCTTTTTCAAAACGCGCACTTGCTTCACTGCGAAGTCCATGGTCCTTTGATGCTCGGCGTATTGTTTGACCATTAAAAACGGCTGCCTCAATTAAAACATTAACTATGCCCTCATGAACTTCTGAATTCGCTCCACCCATCACACCTGCTAAGGCAACAGGCTCTGTTCCGTTCGTGATTACCAATTGGTCATCCTTTAATGTACGTTCTTGGTCATCTAACGTTACGAACTTTTCATCCTGTTTTGCTCGTCTTACGAGAATTTCTTTTGAACCTAAACGGTCATAGTCGAAAGCATGCAATGGCTGGCCATATTCAATTAAGATATAGTTTGTAATATCAACTACATTATTGATTGGACGGATACCGGCTGCCATTAAGCGCATCTGCATCCATAATGGTGATGGGCCGATTTTTACCCCTTTGACAACGCGAGCAGCATAATATGGACAATCTTCTTTTGCGTCAATCGTAATTTTGATATAATCTGCAGCCTTCTCTTTTACTTCATTAATAACCGGTTTGGGTAGCTTGACTTCACGCCCTAAAATTGCCGCAACCTCATAAGCAACACCAAGCATGCTGAGTGCATCTGAACGGTTCGGTGTTAAGCTTAGCTCCAACACTTTGTCATTTAAGTTCAAATACTCCAGTGGATCAGATCCAACCTCCACTTCAAATGGGAAAACAAAAATTCCGGTAGCATATTCTTTTGGTACGAATTTAGTTTCAATTCCAAGTTCCTGCAAGGAGCAAATCATCCCATTAGAGGCTTCCCCACGAAGCTTTGCTTTTTTAATTTTAAAATTCCCAGGAAGGACAGCCCCGATTTTAGCAACGATAACCTTTTGTCCAGCAGCCACATTTGGCGCTCCGCAAATAATTTGCTTTGGTTCCTCTTCTCCAAGATCCACTTGACAAATATTAAGCTTATCCGCCTCAGGATGCTTCACACATTCCAATACATGACCGACAACAATGCCTTCGATACCTTTATTTAAAACTTCTACCTGTTCAACTTCAATACCGGCTTTTGTAATTTTCTCAGCAAGCTCTTCTGCTGAAATATCATTTATATCAACATAGTCTTTTAGCCAATTATAAGATACTAACACAGTGTAACCTCCTCAATATTGTCTAGCTCCAGCGCCTAGCAAACTTCGCTCTCCTCCACTACGATAAGTCAACATCAGCTCGTACCTCGCTGTGTTTCCTTTATCTCATTGCGAAGAGCTCCAGTTTGTTCGGCGCTAAACGGGCGCTTCCGCTTTTCTTATACCCGTTTAAATTGTTTTAAAAAGCGTATATCGTTCGTATAGAAATGACGGATATCATCAATGCCGTATTTCAACATGGCGATACGTTCAGGCCCCATACCAAAGGCAAATCCTGTGTATTTTTTTGAATCAAAGCCGGCCATTTCAAGTACATTCGGATGAACCATGCCTGCACCCAGAATTTCAATCCAGCCAGTATGCTTACAGATCGAACAGCCATGACCGCCGCACATACATGAAACATCTATTTCAACTGACGGCTCCGTAAATGGGAAAAAGCTTGGGCGGAGGCGGATTTTACGATCCTCACCGAACATCTTTTTCGCAAATACCTCCAGTGTTCCTTTCAGGTCACTCATGCGAATATTTTCATCAACGACCAAGCCCTCGATTTGCATGAATTGATGGGAATGGGTCGCATCGTCATTGTCACGGCGATACACTTTACCAGGACAAATAATTTTAACTGGACCTTTACCTTCATGTTTTTTCATCGTCCTTGGTTGGACTGTTGATGTTTGAGTACGCAATAATATTTCATCCGTTATGTAGAAAGAGTCTTGCATATCGCGAGCTGGATGACTTTTTGGTAAATTTAGAGCTTCAAAATTGTAATAATCAGTTTCCACCTCAGGGCCTTCGGCAATTTGGTACCCCATACCGATAAATAAATCTTCAATTTCCTCAATAACAGCTGTTAATGGATGATGATTTCCTGTTCGCACCGGGCGGCCAGGAAGGGTAACATCCACTTTCTCAGCTGCCAGCTTTTTCTCAACTTCAGCTTTTTCAAATCTATCTTGTTTCCCTTCCAGCTTTTCTTGAATCGCAGCACGTACGTCATTTGCTAATTGACCAATGACCGGGCGCTCCTCGGCAGATAATTTCCCCATGCCGCGTAATACTTCCGTAATCGGACCTTTTTTACCTAAATAGGCAACGCGGATATCATTCAATGCTTTTAAGTCTTCCGCTTGCTCAACTTTTAGAAGAGCTTCTGCTTGTAGTTCTTTTAACCTGGCTTCCATTTGAATCCTCCTTAATTTATGAAAAATAAAAAAAGCCTTCAATCCCCAAAGGGACGAAGACTTATCATTCGCGGTACCACCCTAATTAACAGTACATATTAATACTGTTCACTTCATTGCAATAACGGTTATTCAACCGGAACGCCTTTACTTAAAGTAAAAACTTTTAAGGTCCGAGCGTCAGCTCCAGAGTGAATTCAGCTACTTCGAACCTAAAGATGCTTGCAGTCTATGGCATCTTCTCCCTGTCAAGTCGAGAGGTAACATACTATGTTCCTTCACAGCTTATGTATAAAATTATCTTTATCATTATAGTATAAGTTCCGTTTAGAGGCAAACCTAAAAATAAATTTACCCGAACTATCCCCTTAAATGATACAAAAGAATTCCAGTTGCAATCGAAACGTTTAAAGACTCAGCTTGTCCATAAATCGGAATGTATAAATTATCATCCGTTTGTTTTAATAAATTAGGGTCAACACCATTTCCTTCATTGCCAACAAGGAGGGCGAAATGCTCCTGTGACTCGATTTCTTTAAAATTGCGTGCCCCTTCCAATGCGGTCCCGTATACCGGCACACCAATAACATTTAGGCGTTTGATCCACACTTCTAAATCCCCATCCATAATCGGAATATGGAATAAAGAGCCTTGGGTTGCTCGAATTACCTTCCCATTGTATAAATCCACACAGCCTTCCCCTAAAATAACGGCATCCATTCCAACCGCATCTGCAGTCCGAATCATTGTTCCCAGATTTCCTGGGTCTTGAACATTATCAATTAACAGCAGTTTAGCTGTGGCGATGTTGATAGGTGCTGTACCTTTCATTCCGCACACTGCGGCTATACCTTGAGGTGTTTCCGTATCTGAAACAGTATTCATTATCTCTTCTGTTACTTCAAAAATATCAATATCCCGCGCGTCCAATAAAGAATATTCGGTTCCCTCCCGAACAATCAATTCTTTAACATAGGCTTTATACTTTAAAGCTTCTTCGATTAAATGTATGCCTTCTATTAAAAATAAACCTGTTTTATTTCGCTCTTTTTTTGTTTGCAGCTTTTTCCATTGCTTCACACGTGGATTTTGCGTTGATTCAATCCGTGTAATCATTATTTAGCCACCCCATAAATTCATATCATTTTTCATTATATCTAGAAATTTTTACATAATCCAATAAATTTTGTGGAAACTAGAAATGAAACTTGTGAAAAGGGGTGTCG
>JAEWMK010000177.1 GCA_023457235.1 Bacillota bacterium | reverse complement strand
ATTTTAAGGAGTGAGGGACATCTTTACAGGATAGTTTTTGTTTATTTTGAAGTTGTTCCACACACCAATTGACACAGCTTGCGTATTCCGTTTGATCGTTCACCCATTGTTTATGTTTTCGTTGAGTGGGCTGTTTTAAACGAACTAACATGGTTTGAATCATTGGTTTCACCTCCTACGAATGTGTGTTTGTTATATTCATAGTTTACCATATTTTAGGCATAAAGCAAAGAAGGCGCGTATTCATCCCCTCATTAAAATAAGGGGCTTTCTACGCGCTTTTTTCGTAAACAGTTAGCAAAAGTTACTAGTTAATTGGTCTAAAATTTACATGACTCAAATAATCTATATAAAGATTTTCCATGAGGTCTTTTTAACATAACCCAAAAAGTAGGTGAGAATAAAATGTTTACTGTTCATTTTATTGAAAACAAAAATATTTTATTAAGTCAGCTGCTTCAAAATGTTCCAACAGTTGGTCAGGATTTAAAAATTAAAGGCCGGAAAGCAAAGGTTTTAAGCGTGGATACGATTGATGAGAAAACAATTCACGTGAAAGTTATCCAAGAGGAAGTTAAAAAGAAGCAACAGCTTGTTTTGGATAATTCTAAAAAGAAAAAAAGATAGGGAAAAATCAAGCATACCAACGTTGGTATGCATTTTTATTTGGGACACAGTTCCCGACCCACTAGCTTTGCATAACTGTAAAAAGAATTGAAAATAAGTAAAAATTTACCTATAGGTTTTTGGTATTTGGGGACAAAACGACAAACTTTAATAAATCGTTGTTTGTTCCCATTTTTTTACATATATTCACTTTTTATATTTACTTTATCTTCCTTTTTTCGCGTTTCTTTTTTTCTAAATTGACTAGTGCAACATTCCCATAGTTTATTTCTATCTTTGGCTTTTCACGTATCTTTTGTCTACCCTTCGACGTCTTTTTGGGTTTATAGTCTAAAGCTGCAATGAACTCTTCCCATGATCTATTTAGATAAGTTCTAATATGGGTAAGAATTGATAATGGTTTTTTCTTTGAATTAGTTTTCAACTTTACTATTAGAGTAAGAATGTAGGCAATCATCGCGATAAACATCTGATTCCATATACCCTGAGGCTTAGTACTCCAGACTTTAACAAATCGTAAAGATTGTTTAATCCATTTGTAGCGATAGGTAAGAGTCACCCAGGTCAAAATCATTGGATGTTCAAATGGTAAAACGTTTGGGGCTCTTTTCCCTCACCTCACACCGTGCGTGCGATTTTCACCGCACACGGCGTTCCATCAAATATTTCTTTTAACAAGACCTTATTAACTTTTCTCTAAAATCTTTTATCTTTTCCCAAACTTTCCTGTCAAGATGTCGATAACTTTGGTTATTATGAATCGCTTGATGACATTTCCTATGTACGGTTGCTAGATTTTGTACACGGTTTACTTCATCCATAGGTAAGTAGGGACGTACGTGGTGGATGTGGATATCCTCAGGTGTCCATATATGGTCTGTACAAACCCTGCATTTTCCGCCATCACGATTAAAAGCATATGCCCGGTTTAGAAAATACTCGAAATTATATAATTTGTTAGTTTTCCCTTGAGCAATGAGTTGGGAGTAATGCAAGCTCAATAAATCATCCGCTCTTGCCAAAGGGAGTCTTTTTCTTGTTCGTTTACGATAAATATTTCTCCCTGTATCGGAATAAGGAGTCTCGTTTTGGTTCTTACTTGTGTTCCTTTTCCATTTGCAGAAGTCTAAATTGGTTATGCCAATCTTCAATCCTCCACTGTATTGAATCGTTGGAATTTGAGTGGTATATTCAGAATGAACAGATGTAAGATTATTTACTTGATTGGCTGGAATCCAGTCTCCTCCGTATTTCTTCAGGGCTTTGTATGCTGTATATCGTATTACTTGGCTATACTTGTGCATGTCGATATTTACCCATGTTGCGATTTCGTAATATTGTATTACCCCTCGAATTTTGGAATTAATTTTATTGATTGTATGAATAAGTTCTTCTTTACTATCTTTCATACGCTTTATTGCCTTGATGTCTTTTTGTATTTCTGTAATTTTCAAATCAAGTCTCTCGGGGATAGGTCTGGTTCTAGTGATAAATCCCGTGCGGGATTTACCTTTGACTACTTTGTAGCTAAACCCTAAGAAATGAATCGGTTTTACCCTGATATTTGTAATTAGTGTCTTTTCCTTAGATAATGCAAGTCTAAGGTTTGAATCCAAGTATGTTGAAATTTTCCTTATCCATTTTTCTGCGTTTTGTTTTGAATCCGTAATAAGTACCCAATCATCGGCATATCTAACGAGATAGACAGGTTTTAGTCGTCCACTGTTTTTAAGTGCTCGTATCTTTTTACCTTGGTTGGCATAAGAGTACCTTGTTGTCTTTTCTTCCCATTCTCGAGCAATCCATTGATCAAAGCTATGCAGATATACGTTGGCAAGAAGGGGTGAGATAATTCCGCCTTATGCGAAGTAATGCGTTATGCAAAGTAGATGCCGTAGATACAGAGTTATAGCGAGTTTATGATTCATTTACTTTGCATAATATTCTTGATAAACATTCGGTAAAACACTCAAGAAAGTAGAAAAATAGCACAACTGGTCAAGTTCAGGCTATTTTTTAACCAATTTTCTTCAATTATTGCTCTGGAATCCAATAGAATTATGCAAAGAAAATCAAAAAGAAACGTTGAAATAATAAGCTTTTTACTATTTACTTTGCATAATTACTTTCTTCGCATAAGGCGGATTATGCTAAGCTTTGCATAATCCGCCCTGAGGAGTGCCTAAGGGGTTTTCTTTTAATTCACCCATGATTCCCGCTTTGAGCATTTCTTGAATAATCATCAGTACCCTTCGGTCACGTATTCCCATGTGCCAAAGCTTCTTAATAAGTTTCGTATGATTGACTTTATCAAAGAACTTACTGATGTCTCCTTCGACAATCCAATGGTAGCCTGTTTTATGCGTAAGGTCAGTTACTCTAGATACAGCCATATGTGTGTCTCTCATAGGACGAAATCCATAGGAATGCTTATAAAATTGTGCCTCCAATATTGGCTCGATCACGGTCTTTATACATTCTTGAATAATCCGGTCAAAGATGGTGGGAATCCCCAGTGGTCGTTTCTCTTGTTTCCCCGGTTTGGGTATATAAACCCTTCGAATGAAGCCTGGTTTATATTGTTGAAGAGTCTTTTGTACTCGTTCGATAACTTTTAGGTAGTCCTGCTCAAGAATGTTGTCCCTCATGGTTTCATCATCAACACCGGGAGTTTGACTCCCTTTATTGGCTTTTATTTTATGGATTGCAGTTAAAATGACCACTTCAGAGGATATGATTTCTAGTAACCCTTTGAAATTCGGTGTTTCACCATGTTGGATTTTTGTTTTAGCTATTAAGTATAAATTATCTTGCAGGCTTCGGAGTTCTGATTCTGATTTTGGATAGTTGAATTGTTGAACCAATGGCATCATCTCCTTTTTGGGAGTTTGCCCTTATTTGGCTTTAGTCAGGTTTGCACAACGGCTTCCTCAGCAGATTAATTGGTCTAAAAAAAAAAAATATTTGACTATGCCCCTTCGCTCCACAGAAATTACCTTGCTTCATCACTACTACGGGCTGCCGTCCTTTGGATTTAACGGTCATTTCCTACCGTTTAGAAGCATTGGATTTTACCCTTCTTTACATATTCCTCCAAAGTTCCTTTGTTCCCTGTATCTTAGCTTTACATATGTTACCGTAGCCTTCCTTTATGACCCGCCAACTATTCTTTTGTCCACGATTGAAAGGGACTAAGAACTCTTTTCCTTTAATGGAGTAGAACAGATATCCATGCATTCTTCATTACATGCTCCGCAATTGGCTCATTAATATGAGTGAGAATCTTCATTTCGATTTCCCCGAACTTCCGAGCCGTACATCCAAGGATTCTTTCCAACACAACGTGTTCTATAGACATAGTAACTTTATAGCCCCCCGACTACTTCGCTAACCACTTCTCAGGTCTACTTTTCGCCGACTTCACCGAGCTTCACACCCCATTGTGGTAAAACAATAACGCATGTCGGAGTATTAGGGTAGGAATGTCAATCTTCATTTCTAAGCAAGAACTTCCCTTGCCTATTCAGATACAGAGTTAGACTTAGTATTGTATAAGTCCTCCTAGTTTTATTGTCCCTTTCGGGACAGATTAGTTAGGAAACAAAGCGCACAAAGAACAATTCAATAATCCACCGATTCTTATAAATTTCAGCAACTTCAGTTGCTTCTAAATCCCATCTAGTTGTTGCGACTCTATATACGTTTCCCTCTTCGTCAAGGTATTCAACTAGTCTAACTGGGTTCATCTTCCCAGATTCACCTAATATCACTTTTGCGTCAGTTTGAATATTAGTACCTTCCGGTACCTCGAATTCTTCTATTATTTTTGCGGTGACGTCTTTTCTTAATCTGATGACGAATTTTATATTGTCTTGTATCCATTCGTTCATTCGATAAAGATCCATATATCCTCGATCCATCACATAGGTTGCATC
>JAEWMK010000176.1 GCA_023457235.1 Bacillota bacterium | reverse complement strand
CCCGGGTCAGGGCCAGGTTTAACTCAAAGAAATATCCGCCAACCAGGAGGAACAGCAACTGAAACACTAATAGAGTCTCAAATTCCTGCACATTCACATGTACCGAATTGTCAATCAACTCAAAATGCTGGTAGTCCGGAGAATGCAATTTGGTCGAATACAGATTCATTGCGTGGAATAAATGTTTATACGAATTCACAGCCAAACACTCCAATGAGTCCAACTATTATACAACCAACAGGAGGAAGTCAACCGCATAATAATATGCAGCCTTATCTTGGTTTGAATTTTATCATTGCTTTGCAAGGTATTTATCCTGGGCGAGATTAAGGGGAATTGTAAAAAGATTAATAGATTAAAAAATGAAAAATATGGACTTGCAAATATTAATTTGCTGTCTTTCATTGTTGATTTGTTTTCAATGTAAATGAACACAAGTGTGATATTAAATCATAAGTGTTTATTAGGAAGGAGAATACTATGAAAGAAATGTCAAGTATAAAAAAAGGAGGGAAAAGGAAGGGATTTGTTTTAAAAGGAATACAATATATAACACGGATAATTCTCTCCTTTTTGATTGTTTTCATGCCATTAATCTCTGGAATTCCTGTTAAGACTTTTGCAGCAGGATCAATAGGAACTATAGATGGAACCTATGATTTTAGTGGACCATTGGGCCCAGACAATAGTGCGGGATCTGGCTTTGCAACTTTTGGTGACAAATTCGTTGTAAGTAATGGTTTTCATGTTGATGGTACACAGTTATTTTCGGATCCAAATATAACGGATCCAGGGGGAGCGCCCACCGGTATAAGAACTCTTGTTATAAAGACAGAAGGTTCGAGTACATGCAAAACCTTTACCTTTAAAGATTTAGGGATTAGTGCATTCGGTAATAATACCTATTTTGAAAGTTTTAAAGTCCATATAACAACTAAGGATGATTCAACAATTAAGCTTGTAGATGTATCTAATCCTAATCCAGGAATAAAATTACCAAATTCAGTTGTTCAAATCAGCACCCTTTTTAATGGAAATAATCAATATAATATACAAAACGTTAAATCTATCTCAATAACATTTTCAGTTGATACCCATAATCCAGCTGATTTTAATTTTGAAAACATCACAATAGCAGATGTTAGTGCAAATGCTACACCAACTGCAACTGGCGTTTCAATAGCTGGAGCACCTCAAGTTGGTCAAGTGATAACAGGAAGTTATGCTTATGTTGATGCAGATGGTGATATAGAAGGTACTTCAATATATAAGTGGTACCGTTCAAATGATGTGGGTGGTTCTGGTAAGGTAGCAATTAATGGAGCTACAAGTCAAACCTATAAACCTACGGCTGATGATGAAGGGAAATATATTAGTTTTGAAGTTACCCCAGTAGCAAGTGCGGGGGAAACAACTGGGTCACCAGTAGAAAGTCCTTTAGTTGGACCAATTATTAAGGCTAATCAAGCACCAACGGACATTGCACTTTCATTTAGTTCCTTTGCTGAAAACGCATCTTCAGGAACCACCATTGGAACATTGAGTGCTACAGACCCTGATGAGGGCGCTACGCATACGTATTCTATTGTTTCTGGTGATACAACTAACTTTACTATTTCAGGCAATCAACTGAAAACGAATGGTGAATTTGATTTTGAAACGAAGAATAGCTATTCAATTCGAATTAGAGTCACTGATTCTGGGATGTTAACCTATGAAAAAGATTTTACAATCTCAGTTACTGATGTAAATGAAGCACCTATACTAAATAGAACTAGTGTTAATCTTACTGGAACTAATGAAGATACGGAATCATCCGGAGTATTAGTTTCAAGTTTTCTAGATTCAATGGATCAGGATAGCGGTGCATTAAAAGGAATTGCAGTTTCTGGTACTACAGGTAATGGGGAATGGCAATACTTTGATTCCTTTTGGAAACCAATTCCTTCCGTTAGTAACAATAATGCACTTCTATTAAGAGATATAGATATATTCAAATATATTCCTGATTCAATAAATGGCGAAACGGCTACATTGACTTTCCGTGCATGGGATCGAACCACTGGAAGTCCATATAGTTTAGCAGATGTAACAACGAATGGAGGTTCAACTGCTTTTTCAGCAGCTGTTGGTACAGCAAGCATGAACGTTACATCTGAAAATGATGCTCCAAACCTAACTTCCGGACCTTATTCATTTAATGTAGTAGCAAAGAATACAACAAGCACGGAAGTTACTGTTGCAGCGATTGCAAGTATGTCAGATGTTGATATCGGTGCGACCTCAGGAATAGCGATTAATCATACTACAGGAAATGGAACATGGGAGTATTCGTTAGACGGTTTAACTTGGCAGGCATTTGGAACAGTAACTGAAACAAGCTCACTTTTACTTCGAGCTACAGATAAAATTCGTTATCAATCTAGCAATCTAGGTGAAATAGCAAGCTTTGCATTTCGAGGTTGGGATCAATCGTCAGGAACACAGGGAACAAAGGTTGATACAACTACTAATGGTGGAACGACTGCTTTTTCAAGCAATACACAAACTGCATCAATAGAAGTACAAAAAAGTAGTGAAGCGAATATATTAAGTTTTAGTATTCCTCAACAGCTTAAACCAGCGGAGATTGACGATGGTACAATTTATGTAGAAGTAGCAGGAACACAAGATATAAGTAATTTAATTCCAATGTTTGCAGCTTCTGATAATGTTCAATTTGTAAAAGTTGGAGGAGTAACTCAAACAAGCGGAACATCTAACAATAATTTTAGTAATCCTGTTACTTACGTTGTTACTGCAGAAGATGGAACCAACAAAAACTGGATCGTAACAGTTAATAGAGTACCAACCGATATTACATTATCGAATAATACAGTCGATGAAAAGGTTGCAGCAGGAACTGAAGTTGGAATATTGAACGGAATAGATCAAGATGGTGATGCAGCCCTTTCTTACGCTATCCAAGCAGGAGATACAACCGCGTTTGAGATTGATAATAATCGTTTAATCACAAAAGCTGTATTGAATTACAATGTAAAAAATCAATATAGCCTTACAATTCGTGTCACGGATCAACACGGAGCATATTCTGATAAAGCCTTTACTATCAATGTATTGGATAAAACTCCACCTACAGCTGATGTAACAATGACATCGAATAATGGTCAAGATCCGACAAAAGCAAAGGTTGGCGATACGATCACATTAAATATTGTTACTAATGAGGTTATTACTGCACCAACGGTTACAATTGCTGGGAATAATGCATTAGTTAGCGACAATGGTGATAGCGGTCCGAATACATGGCAAGCTACCTATGTTATGCAGACTGGAGATGCAGAAGGAATAATACCGTTTACGGTAGACTTCAAGGATGTAAGTAACAATACAGCTACACAAGTAACAGCAGTTACAACTGGTACGGCAGTTACTTTAGACAAAACAGCACCAATAGCCACGACAGTGACCATTGCTTCTAACAATGCTGATCCAACAAAAGCTAAAGTTGGGGATAAAATTATACTTTCAATTGGTACAAGTGAAAATGTGCAAACACCAACCGTTACGATACTGGGGAATAGTGCAACAGTCACAAATAACGGTGCACCAACATCATGGTTAGCTGAATACACAATACAAAATGGTGATTCAGCAGGTCCAATCGAGTTTACGCTTGATTTACTGGATATAGCAGGAAACAGTGGAATGCAAGTAACCAATACATCTGATGGAAGCTCAGTTACTGCTTTATCAAATAATGCGATGTTAACCAATTTGACACTAAGTAATGGAATACTCGAACCAAAATTTGCACCAAACGAGACAAGCTATACGGTCAATGTAGGGTATGATGTAACTGCTATAGATATAACGCCATCTGTGGCAGACGCAACAGCTACCGTTAAGGTGAACGATACAACTATAACAAATGGAGCGGCGGTAAGTATCCCATTAGCAATTGGACCAAATGTAATCACAGTAGAAGTAACAGCACAAGATTACACGACAAAGACATACACTATCACGATTACAAGATTGTTATCAGATAACGTAGAATTAAGTAATCTGATTATAAGTGAAGGGTTACTAAGTCCAGATTTTAATCCAAACATTACAAATTATTCAGCAAACGTTAATCCTAGTGTATCGGTACTAACCATTGCAGCTATACCAAAACAAAAGGATGCAAAAGTTGCGATTAATGGAAAGGTAACGACAGCTGATACTATTACTCTAAATTTTGGTTCAAATTCGATACCGGTCGTAGTAACGGCACAAGATGGGATTACAACAAGGAATTACATGGTAACAATCAATCGTTTGAAATCAGGGAATGCAGATTTAGGTTCATTAGCTGTTGACAAAGGAACCCTAACGCCAGCTTTCTCACCGAGTGTTGATGTATACCGAGTAAATGTTGATTATAATACAACACAAATTTCTATCTCTGCACAAGTGGCAGATCTAAGTTCATCGTTAACGATGAATGGACGAACAGTAACACCAACACCAACCATTGCAGCACCATCAATGGCTTTGACAACACCAGATTCTATCTCACTTTCGCTAACAACAAGTGATACGATACAGGTATCGATGACAGAAACATTTGATTTACAGGTTGGTTCTAATCCCATTCCTGTAACTGTTACAGCTCAAGATGGTGGTACAAAAATCTATACCATTACAGTCATAAGGCAGGCAGCGTCAACTAGTGATGATGAAGATGACGACAATGACAATGGTACGGGTGGTGGGGGCGGCTCTACTACGACACCCTCTAACAGCAATGGTGGAACAAATGGACAATCCAGAAACGTAAATGTTGATTTAGGTGAGGGAAATTCGCCGATTGCACAGGTAGGAATTATAAGAACTACCACAGAAGACGGAAAGCAGCTGGATACAGTTGTTTTTGATAATCAAAAGGCAAAGGCCGTTGTTGAAAGGGTATTACAAGAAAATGAAGCTCTTGTCCGAATTGTGATTGATGATTTACCAGACAATCCTGCTGATGAAGTAGCCGTTACCGTTCCAATTGAATCCATTAATGAATTAGTGAGTGGAGATCTTTCTCTAGAAATCCAAACAGAGGATGTAAAAGTAACTATACCTAAGGAAGCCTTGAAAGCAATTAATCAATTAGGAATAGACCTTAACTTTACCATCATTCCAATTCGTGATGAAAATGAGAAAAAGAATGTTGAGGAACGAACGATAAATGCAGCTGAAGTTCAAAGGATTGCAGGAAATAGTAAGGTTCTTGTGCACGGCAAACCAATGACAATTGAAACGAACTTAAAGGATCATCAGACAAAGGTAGTCTTTCCATTAAAAGGTCTTCAATTGCCAAATGATCCAATAGAAAGAAAAGCCTTACTTGATGGTCTTGCAGTCTATATTGAACATAGCGATGGTGAAAAGAAGGTTCAACAAGGTAAGGTCATTTATGATAATCAAGGGAATCCAGAAGGACTTGAAATCGAAATTACTAAGTTTAGTACCTTTACAATTATTAGTATTGAACAAGAAAATGAATCAGTCCTTGAAAGTAATCTAAAAGATATTAAAGGACATTGGGCAGAAAAGCCAATTCGACATTTAGTTTCAAAAGGTGTTGTGAATGGCTATCCAGATGGAACGTTTAAGCCAATCCTAACGGTGACGAGAGCAGAATTTGTCGCAATGGTCAT
>JAEWMK010000175.1 GCA_023457235.1 Bacillota bacterium | reverse complement strand
GAACCTGCTTGAGCATGCAATCGAAGATATTAAAAAAATTGAATTTCAAACACATGATTGAAACTAAAATAATAAAATCATACTAAGCTAAATCGACAACTGCACATCCAAGTTGTCGATTTTTTGTTTTTTGATTCTATCCTAATACCCAATACAATCTTAAAAGTGGAGAAAATTTCCATTGGTAACCGGAAGATTTTTCCGTCTTAATTTTTCTGTTTTTGCAATTTTATATACTACTAAAAGCATTCCGAACTTGGCACAAAACTTGCTTATTAAATTTATGAAGCCGCTTACAAAAAAGGAGGAGATGTAAAATGAAAAAATCATTTATTTCAGGAATGGCTGTATTACTTTTAGCTGGAGGAATTGTAGCTGGTTGTTCATCTGGTGAGACAACTTCTGAGCCGACAAATGACAACGCTAACAGCAGTGCCGAGGAAGCTAAAAAAGAGGGATTGGAGACAAAATTTGCAACAATTGCAACTGGGGGAGCATCAGGACCTTATAACATTATTGCAACATCACTAGCGGAAATTTATACACAAAAATACGGGGTTAATTCAAAAACACAGACTACTGGAGCCTCTGTTGAAAATATCAACTTACTAGCTCAAGAAAAAGTAGAAATGGCGTTTGTAATGAGTGACGTTTTAAGTGAAGCGGTGAATGGTGTGGGCAATTTCACAAATAAAATTGAAAATGTTCAACAAATTGCAGCCCTTTATCCAAACTATGTTCAAGTTGTAACTTCTGAAAAATCAGGGATTAACACATTTGCAGATTTAAAGGGTAAAAGAATTGCAGTTGGGGCGCAAAACTCAGGTGTAGAAGTAAATGCCCGTAACTTGTTAAATGGACATGGCATTACATACGAGGATATTAAAGTTGATTATCTTGGCTATGCTGAAGCTGCTGATGCATTAAAATCAGGGAAACTTGATGCAGCATTCCTAACAAGCGGTATTCCGAATTCTTCATTAATGGAGCTTGAGCAAGGTTTCGATCTTAAACTTGTGCCTATTGCAGAGGAAGATGTAAAGAAAATTGCTGCTGATCAATCTTATTTTATTCCAATGGTCATTCCAGCTGGTACGTATGGAAACGAGGAAGATGTACCTACTGCAGCAATCATGAATGCTTTAGTTGTTCGTTCAGACTTAAGTGAATCAGATGTTTATGAACTTACTAAAACATTTTTTGAAAACCTAGAGAATCTTGGAAATGCTCACCAAGCAGCAAAGGATATCTCAATTGAAAAAGCACAACAAGGATTTGTAGCTCCAATGCACCCAGGTGCAAAGAAGTTCTATGATGAGCAATAGGAGTTTTAAGAGGAGATCGTTCATCTTCGGTCTCCTCACTATTATTATGGTAAGCTTTCCGGTTTCACTCACGCAGGTTAGTAGTCTTGAAGACACGTTTTATTTTAAAGAAAAGGAATTTAGCATTTATTGGATTCATTCTGTAGAAAAAGAGGAATGGCAAGAGTTCTATCAAAGGGGAGAAAATGATTTAGTTTTAACCTATACAAAATTTAAAACCTTTGGTGCAGGAGTTCCGTCTATCGGGAAAGTAACCAAAGGGGAAGATGGCTTTATTACCTACAAAATAGGCCGGCCCATGAAAGAAATTAATTTAGTAGTTTCAGATAATGTGAAGTCGACTCTATTTATTAAAAACAAAAAAATTCCTCTTTATACGTTCGTTAAAGACTATGAGGAGATTACGATAAAACAGGCAATACGTCCATTTTGGATGGTATGGTTTGGCTAAAAATAATTTATGTTAGGAGTGTTCATGATGACAACTAATGCAGAAGATCAAAAGCTTAATAGTGTAACCCCTTCACAAAATGTCAATGAACAAGAAATTCTTGAAAAGTTTGATCGGGAATCTGTGGTTCGTAAGCTATCAAACCATAAACTTACTATTTTTATTGCGGTATTAGCTATTCTTTATTCGCTATTTCATTTATATAACACCTATTACCCGATGCCTGAACTTAAGCAACGTTCAATTCATGTAGGACTCGGGATTGCTTTAATATTTTTAATTTATCCAACAAGTAAAAAAAGCTCGAGATCAAAAATACCTTTTATCGATTGGGTATTATTCCTTCTTTCGTTAGCAACCATGGGATATTTATTGCTAGAATATCAGGACATTATGACAACGAGGGGTGGAATACCAAATAACCTAGATATCATTTTTGCAATTATAACCGTATTATTGGTACTTGAAGCATCAAGAAGAATTACAGGTTTGATCTTACCAGTTCTTGCGTTGGTTTTTCTAGCTTATCCGTTTTTCAGCCATTTATCATTCATGCCTGATCGCCTCTTAACAAGACCGTATGATCTTGGAGACATTTTCGGGCAGTTATATTTAAAGACTGAAGGACTTTATTCTTCTGCAATCGGAGCTTCCGTTACTTTTATCTTCTTATTTATTTTATTTGGCGCATTCCTATCGAAATCAGGGATGGGACAGCTATTTAACGACCTTGCACTAGCTTTAGCAGGAAGCAAGCAAGGGGGACCGGCAAAGGTAGCCGTTATTTCAAGTGGATTTATGGGCAGTATTAATGGAGCTGCCGTAGCCAATGTTGTAGGAACAGGTGCATTTACAATTCCGCTTATGAAAAAAGTAGGGTATCACAAAAACTTTGCAGGTGCTGTTGAAGCAAGTGCTTCCGTTGGGGGGCAAATACTGCCGCCAATTATGGGTGCCAGTGCGTTTATCATGGCAGAAACGACGGGCGTTAGCTATGGGACAATTGCTCTGGCAGCATTGTTACCTGCATTACTATACTATCTTGGGGTTATTATGCAGGTTCATTTCCGTGCCGGAAAAGATAATTTGCGAGGCGTACCGAAAGCGGACCTTCCTCGAGTTAAAGAGGTTTTAAAAGCTCGTGGACTCTTGGTTGTTCGATTCATAGGATTAGTTTACTTCCTATCTAT
>JAEWMK010000174.1 GCA_023457235.1 Bacillota bacterium | reverse complement strand
AGGATTATAAAATTAAACGGATGCCAATCAAAATTAAAGTGACACGTAAAACTTTAACCAATGTTTCAGCTTTTAAATGTTGATTAATAATCGCTCCTAATTTCGCCCCAATCCACGCCCCGGGTATTAAAGCAATTGCGATCAGCCAGTCTATATTTCCAAGCGTAAAATGGGTATATGAACTAACTGTTGAAGAAAGAAAAATAAGAAACATCGATGTCGCAATTGCAATATGCGCAGGAAATTTGAATATTAACAACATCGCAGGAACCATTAATGAGCCACCACCGATTCCAAATATTCCTCCTAAAAAACCAACGACAAACGCTATAAAAACTCCAAAAAAGATATTAAAGCTATATGTATCCCTATTCCCTTTTACATCCACATTCGATCTGCTAATCCTAAAGCGGCTCGTAGAAGCGGCAACAGGTTTTAATTTCCCACGAATCATTAAAGTAAACGAAATAAATATCATAAAAAGTCCAAAATAAAGACTAAACTCTTCCGCATTTAAATATTTGTTCGTCATCGCCCCAATTATCGACCCTGGGGCACTCCCAATAAAAAAGAGTAGACCACTAATATAATCAACTGTTTTATGTTTCATAAACATTAACGTCGATGATAAACCGGTAAAAATAATAACTAACGAAGAGGTTCCAACCGTAATTTGCGGCGTTACATTATTAATCCAGTCTGTATAGGTGCCGAGAAACAATAGCGATGGAACTATAATGATACCTCCACCTAAACCAATTAAACTCCCAACAACACCTGAAAACAACCCTAGCAAAAACAAAATAATCCATTCCATCATACTTCACCGCCTTTATTGGGGATAGGCATCGCTGAACGCAAATATAACAAGACTCGAGGCTAATATACTAGCCTCGAGTCTTACATTGGTTAAACATATTTTATAGTTTAGCCGATGCTACCTTCCATCTCGAACTTGATCAAGCGATTCATTTCAACCGCATATTCCATTGGAAGTTCGCGCGTAAATGGTTCGATAAAGCCCATTACGATCATTTCTGTAGCTTCTTGTTCTGAAATACCTCTGCTCATTAAGTAGAAGAGTTGTTCTTCTGATACTTTTGAAACCTTCGCTTCGTGTTCAAGTGAGATATTTTCGGTATGAACTTCATTGTATGGAATTGTATCTGATTTTGATTTATTATCCATAATCAATGTGTCACATTCAACATTTGAACGAGAGCCATCAGCCTTCTTACCAAAGTGAACGACACCACGGTATGTTACGTTTCCGCCATGCTTAGAAATGGACTTAGAAACAATAGTGGATGAAGTATTCGGTGCTAGGTGAATCATCTTAGCACCAGCATCCTGATGCTGTCCTTTACCTGCAATCGCAATTGAAAGTGTAAGACCGCGTGCGCCCTCACCTTTCAAAATACAGGCTGGATATTTCATTGTCAGTTTAGAACCGATGTTGCCATCAACCCATTCCATTGTACCGTAGGCATCAACAGTTGTACGCTTTGTAACAAGGTTGAATACATTATTTGCCCAGTTTTGAATTGTTGTATAACGGCAGTATGCATTTTTACCAACAATAATTTCTACAACTGCACTATGAAGTGAATGTGTTGTATAAACCGGTGCTGTACAGCCTTCAACATAATGAACAGATGCATCATCATCAACGATAATGAGTGTACGTTCAAATTGACCCATATTCTCAGAGTTAATACGGAAGTATGCTTGCAGCGGTGTATCTACTTTTACACCTTTCGGTACATAGATAAAAGAACCACCAGACCATACAGCTGAATTAAGGGCTGCAAATTTATTATCTGCAGGCGGGACAACTGTTCCGAAATATTTTCTAAAGATATCCTCATTTTCTTTTAAAGCAGAATCAGTATCTTTAAAAACAATGCCTAGTTTTTCAAGGTCTTCCTTCATATTATGATAAACAACCTCGGATTCATATTGAGCAGATACCCCTGCTAAATATTTTTGCTCTGCTTCAGGAATACCTAGTTTATCAAATGTATTCTTAATTTCTTCAGGAACCTCATCCCAAGATTTCTCGGACTTCTCTGAAGGCTTAACATAATACGTAATTTCATCGAAGTTTAACTCGCTTAAATCGCCGCCCCATTGAGGCATAGGCATTTTGTAAAATAATTCAAGAGATTTTAAGCGGAAATCCAACATCCATTGTGGTTCTTTTTTCATTTTTGAAATTTCCGTTACGATTTCTTCTGTTAAACCACGTTTCGATCTAAAAATAGAAACGTCTTTATCTTTAAAGCCATATTTATAATCGCCGATCTCAGGCATTTTCTTTGCCATCGTAATATCCCCTCCTAATTGGGTATAAGAGACTTAGTGTTCATGATCTTCATGATCATTTTCATGAAGACCCTTCTCCATTGCCTTCCAGCATAATGTTGCACATTTAATACGAGCTGGGAACTTAGCAACACCTGCTAATGCTTCGATGTCACCTAAGTCCAAACCAGTATCATCATAATCTTCGCCAAGCATCATTTTTGAAAAAACATCGGCCATCCGTAGTGCTTTTTCAGTTTTTTGACCTTTAATGGCCTGGCTCATCATTGATGCGGATGACATACTGATTGAACAGCCTTCACCATCAAATTTGACATCCGTTACGATCCCATCTTCAATCTTCAATTGCAATTGAATCCTGTCGCCACAGGTTGGATTATTCATATTAATCTTAATATCACTTTCATCTTCCATTACTCCACGATTTCGTGGATTTTTATAATGATCCATAATCACTTTGCGATAAAGTGTATCTAAATCAATATTTTTATTAATAGAGGACATTTCCAAAATACTCCTTTGTCTTTATTAATGCCTTAACAAAGACGTCAATTTCTTCTTCAGTATTATATAGATAAAAGCTCGCCCGAGCAGTTGCCGATACTTTTAACCATTTCATCAATGGCTGTGCACAGTGATGACCTGCACGAACAGCGATTCCTTCTGCATCTAATACTGTTGCCACATCATGTGGATGGACATCATCAATATTAAATGTAACAAGACCTGCTCTTTCTTTTGGTCCATAAATTGTTACACCTTCAACTTCACTTATTTTTTCCATCGCATATTGTGCTAGCTTATGCTCATACTCAGCAATATTATCCATACCGATCTCTTCTAAAAAGTCAATCGCTGCGCCTAAACCAATAGCACCCGCTATGATCGGTGTACCACCTTCGAACTTCCATGGAAGCTCTTTCCATGTTGAATCATATAAATCAACAAAATCAATCATTTCGCCGCCAAACTCAACCGGCTCCATTTTTTCTAGTAAAGCTTTCTTTCCGTATAATACACCGATTCCAGTAGGTCCACACATTTTATGACCAGAAAGAGCATAAAAATCACAATCTAAATCTTGAACATCAATTTTCATATGTGGTGTGCTTTGGGCACCATCGACAACGATTACAGCACCATTTTTATGAGCAATAGCCGCAATTTCCTTCACTGGATTGATTGTCCCGAGCACATTGGATACATACATAACTGAAACAATTTTTGTATTTGGCGTCACTGTTTTTTCAACATCAGCTAAAGCTATGGTTCCATCTTCTTGAAGTGGAATGTACTTTAGTGTTGCGCCTGTTGCTTTTGCCACCTGTTGCCAAGGAATAATATTGCTGTGATGTTCCATTGGCGTGATGACGATCTCGTCGCCTTCTTTCAGGTTTGCACGAGCATAGCTTGCAGCTACAGTATTGATAGCTGTTGTTGTACCACGAACAAACACAATTTCTTGAACAGCTTTTGCATTAATAAATTTTCTAACCTTTTCACGTGCGCCTTCATATCCGTCTGTTGCTAAAGTTCCTAGTGTATGTACACCGCGATGAACATTAGAGTTATATTCACGATAATACCGGTCTACCGCCTCAATAACTTGCACCGGCTTTTGCGATGTAGCGGCGCTATCCAAGTATACTAACGGATGATTATTAACATTTTGGTGAAGAATCGGGAATTGTTTACGGATTTCCTGAATATTCATTATCGAACTTTCCTTTCAATCACTTCAACTAGCTGATTTTTTACATTTTCAATCGCTAATTCATTAACAACCGGTCTTAAGAATCCATGGATGATTAGGCGTTCAGCTTCTTCTTTTTGAATGCCACGGCTCATTAAATAGTGAAGCTGTACAGGGTCTACTCGTCCTACTGATGCAGCATGTCCTGCCATTACATCATCTTCATCAATTAACAAAATTGGGTTGGCATCTCCACGCGCTTTTTCACTCAGCATAAGAACACGAGATGTTTGTTCAGCGTTAGACTTCGTTGCACCATGCTCAATTTTACCGATTCCATTAAAAATGGAAGTAGCCTCGTCCTTAACAACACCATGGTTTAAAATATTGGCCACTGAGTTTTTCCCAAAATGAACAATTTTCGTAGTAATGTTTTGTTTTTGCTCGCCACGGCTTACAGTCACAGTTTTTGAATCTGCAAAAGAACCATCGCCTTTTAAATTCGTAATGTTTTCAGAAACTGTATTGCCATCATTCATTTGTCCTAATGCCCACTCAATGCGACCATCCCGACCAACAACACCACGACGGTTCACATAAACTGTCATTCCGCTTGCTAAATGATCAACAGCACCATAATGAACATTTGCATTTGTGCCGGCAATAACTTCAGCAACAATATTTGCAACATTTTCTTTTTCACTAAATGATAGATAGTTTTCGATATAGGTAACAGCACTATGATCCTCTGCCACTACGATAACATGATTGAAAAGTGCTACTTCTTCGTCTTGTAAATAAACAACTTGCAACGGTTCTTTCACTTCAACATTTTTCGGAACATAAATGAAAGTACCGCCTGTCATTAAAGCAGCATGTAATGCCGTCAATTTATGCTCATCCACTTTTACTGCTTTCGTCATAAAATATTTCTGAAGCAGTTCACCATGGGTAGAAGCTGCTGTAGCAATATCCGTGAAAATAACACCTTGATTTTTTAGTTCTTCTGATATAACAGTATATGCTAACGAGCCGTTACGTTGAATAAGCTAGTT